>DATMML010000103.1 GCA_035570235.1 Vicinamibacteria bacterium
GCGACGTGCTCAAGGAGTTGGCCGAGGCCTGCCGGCGCCACCAAATGCGGCTCGGGTTCTACTACTCGCAGGCCCAGGACTGGCACGAGCCCAACGGGGCGGGCAACGACTGGGATTTCGGCCCCGACGAGCGGAAGGACTTCGACAAGTATCTGCGCGGGAAGGCGGAGCCGCAGGTGCGCGAGCTCCTGACCGGCTACGGGCCCGTCGCTCTCGTCTGGTTCGATACCCCTCGCATGATGACGGGGGAGCGGGCCCAGCGCTTCACCGACATCGTCCGCTTCCTCCAGCCCGACTGCCTCATCGACGGCCGCCTCGGGGCCACCGGCGACTACCTCACCACCGGGGACAACGTGATCCCCCCCGAGGTGCAGGCCCAGGCTTGGGAGACTCCGGCCACCATCAACCACACCTGGGGCTACCGGAAAGACGATCAGGACTGGAAGGCGCCCGGCGACATCATCTTCAAGCTCCTGGACATCGTGAGCAAGGGCGGTAACTACCTGCTCAACGTCGGACCCACGGCGGAGGGCGTCCTCCCTCCCCCCAGCCAGGACGTGCTGCGCACCGTCGGACGCTGGCTGAAAACCAACGGCGAGGCCGTCTACGGCGCCGGGCCGACTCCCTTCGGGGATGAGCTGGGCGAGCCCAGCGCCCGGGGCACCCGGGATCTGCGCGGCCAGCCCCTTTTCCTGGTCCGCAAGGAATGGCGGGTGACGACCAAGCCGGGAAAGCTGTACCTCACCTTTTTCGAGGAGCCGCGCGTGCCCTTCCCCCTTCCCGCCATCAAGAACAAGATCGGGCGCGTCTATCGCCTCGCGGACGGCGTCGCCGTCGAGACCAAGGTAGAGGACGGACGCACGCTCCTGGTGATTCCGCGGCCGTTCTACGATGCCACCGCCACCGTGGTCGTGGTTGAGTTCGAGGGAGAACAAGTCGAGCGGTAGGGGTTGGGCGGTTCCCTCCCCCCGGAGCCGTGGGCCGAGGGCGGTCGCGCCCACGGCGAGCACCCGACGAGGGGGATGGCGCTCCCCGGGAGGAGGGCGCCTCTAGCTCTTGCGCGTCTTGCGCCCGTAGCCAAGCTCCGCGCCCCCGGACTGGATGTGGTCGACACCGGTCGTGAAGGTCGCCTCCGCGGCCAGAAAAAGGCATAGCCTTCCGGTCTCCTCGATGGTACCCATGCGCCCCAGGAGCTGCGCGGCCTCCCCGTCGGCCCGGCACTGCGCGGGATCGGGGGCGGCGTCGATCGCTTCCTGCCAGAGGGGGGTATAGATGTTCCCCGGAGAGACGGAGTTGACGCGAACGTCGAAGGCGGCCTCGTCCACGGCCAGGGCTTTGGTGAAGGCCGTGATCGCCCCCTTGGTCGCGACGTAGGTCGTGGCGTGGAGCTGGCCCATGCTCCCCACCAGGCTCGAGAGATTGATGATGTTGCCCTGGGTTCTGCGCAGGTGGGGCAGCGCGAACTTGCAAGCCGCGAAGACGCTCACCAGATTCAGGTCCAGCAGGGAGCGAAACTCCTCCACCGAGAAGCCGTCGATGGGCTTGTGGGGGGGATGCCAGCCCGCGTTGTTGATCAGGCAGTCGAGACGGCCGTGGCGCTCGACCGCCTTTTTGATCAGGCTCTCGATCTCCTCGACCCGGGAGACATCGCCGGGAACGAAGTGCGCCTCCCCGGGGCCCCGCGCGTTTAGCTCCCGGGCCAGCCGCTCGCCCCCCGCCCGGCCCCGGGCGCAGAACACCACCTTGGCCCCCGCCTCGACGAAGACGCGCACGCAGCCTTCGCCGATCCCCTTGCTGCCCCCCGTTACGACCACGACCTTGTCCGCGTAGCGCATAGGCTTCTCCCCCGCCTCAGCTGCCGGGCAGGCCCTGGCGCCAACGGTCGAGGGTCACGGCGGCCACGATGACCCCGCCCGTGACAATCTGCTGCACCCAGTTGGGCAGTCCCTCCTGCGAGCAGCCGATCTGGATCACGGTCATCAAGACCGCCCCCACCAGGGTCCCGAACACCGTTCCTTTCCCGCCCGTGAGGCTGCCGCCGCCGATGATCACGGCCGCGATCGCGTCCAGCTCGAGGCCGATGCCCACGGTGGGGTCCCCCACCGAGAGCTTCGCGAACTCCATCACCCCCGCCACCCCGGCGAGCGCGGAGGCGATGGTGTAGACCGCAATCTTGCACCCCTCCACGGGCACGCCGCACAATCGCGCCGTCCGCTCGTTGGAGCCGATGGCGAGCAGGTGCCTCCCGAAGCGCGTGTAGCCCAGCACCCCCGCCACCAGCAGCGCGAGGGTGAGGAACGTCCAGATCCCCAAAGGCACGAGCAGGCCTTCGCCCGCGGGCAGCGTCCGCAGGAGGTCGTTGAGCCACGTTCCCGGCGCCTCCAAGCGTTGCTCCTGCGCCAACCCCTTGGCCGCGCCCCGCACCAGCAGCATCATCCCCAGGGTCACGATGAAGGGAACGAGCTTCAGCTGCGTGATCAGCAGTCCGGTCAAGAGCCCGCAGAGCGCACCCGCGCCCACCGCGGCCAGGGCCGCCAAGGCCGGGCTCACCTGGGAACGGAGCAAGAGTGCGATCACGATCGTGGAGAGGGCGACGGTGGACCCCACCGAGAGGTCGATCCCGGCGGCGGCGATGACCAGGGTCATGCCCAGGGCGGCGATGCCCACGATCGCGGTCTGGCGCGTGATCAGGTCCAGGTTGGCGGGCCGGAAGAATCCGGGTCCGATCAGGAAGCCGAAGAGAACCGACACCCCCACCAGGCCCAGGAAGGGCCCGCTCCGGGAGAGGAGATCCCGGGCCTTCATGCCGCTCCCGCCCCGCTCGCCTCCAGGATCAACCGGTGCTCATCGAGGGCTTCCGCGGGCCGGGCGGCGGAGAGCCGGCCCCGGTGCATGACGGCGATCCGGTCGCAAAGGCCGAGAAGCTCCGGCATGTAGCTGCTCACGAGCAGAACCGCTTTCGGAGACCGGCCCTGACCCCCCGAGACGAGGGCGTCGATGAGGCCGTAGATCTGCGCCTTGCTGGCAACGTCGATTCCGCGCGTCGGCTCGTCGAGGAGAAGCACGTCGACGTCGTGGTGGAGAAGCCGTGCGAAAGCGACCTTCTGTTGGTTGCCGCCCGACAGCTCCCCCACCGGCTGCCCGGGGCTCCGGCAAAGGATGCCGAGCCGCCCGATCCAGTCCCGGGCCGCCGCTTCCTGGGCCCGGGCGAGGACGAACGGCCCCGGGCCCAGTCCCTTTAGGCGGGAGAGGGTCAGGTTGTCGGCGACGGACAGCCCTGCGGCCAGCCCTTCCTCCTTGCGATCCTCGCTCAGGAAGCCCACCCCTTCCCGCCAGCTCCGTCCCGGGGAGGGATGGCCCGTGTAGGAGGCCACGCGAACGGTGCCCTCCCGTACCGGGGCCAGGCCGAAGATCCCGCGAAGTAGCCGGGTTCGGCCGGCGCCGAGCAGGCCCGCGATGCCGAGCACTTCACCCCGCCGGAGGGTGAGGGTCGCCCCGCTCGCTCCGAAGCCTTCAAGAGCGAGGGCCACCTCGCCGGCCCGGCGCGGCGACCGGGGGAACAGGTCGTCCACGGGGCGACCCACCATCATGCCGCCGATCTCACACGCGCTCACCGGCGCGGTCTCGCCCCCGCCCGCGTTCTTCCCGTCTCGCAGGACCACGAAGCGGTCGGCGACCTCTTTGACCTCCTCGAGGAAGTGGGAAATGTAGACAATGGCCTGCCCCTGGCCCTTGAGACGGGCGATGAGCGCGAAGAGTCGCTGGACGTCCTCCCGGCCCAGGCTGCTGGTGGGCTCGTCCAGGACCAGAATCCGGCAGGAGCCGGCCAAGGCGCGCGCGATCTCCACCAGTTGTTGCTCGGCGAGGGACAGGGCGCCGACCACGGCCTGAAGGGGCATGTCCGCATGCTGGAGCTGCTCGAGCGCCCGCCGGGCCCGGTCTCGCATCTCTTCCCCCCGCAGCAGGCCGAGCCGCGTGGGCTCCTCTCCCAGCACGATGTTCTCTGCCACCGTGAGATGGGGCGCGAGCGAGAGCTCCTGGTAGATCATGGCCACACCCGCGCGGCGGGCCTCCTGCGGGCTGCGCGGCCGGAAGGGCTCACCGTCCAGGCGCATCTCCCCCGCGTCGGGGGCGAGCGCGCCAGCCAGGATCCCCATGAGCGTGCTTTTCCCGGCCCCGTTCTGGCCGACCAGTGCACAGACTTCACCCCCGCGCACGGCCAGGTCCACGCCATCCAGGGCCGCGGTGGCGCCGAACGCCTTGCGGATGCCCCGCATGGCGAAGCGCGGCCCGGCGGCCCCTAGTTCTTCAGCCATTTCGAGAGGTCAGGGGAGAGCAGCTCCTTCATCTCCGGCTGGTCCATGACCTCGCGGGTGGCCAGGTGGACGCCGGTGTCGATGCGCTTCTCGACCGTCTGCCCCCGGAGGTGGGCCACCATCGTTTTGACTCCGAGGTAGCCCATGCGCACCGGGTCCTGGAGGACCAGCCCGTCGATGTGGCCGTCGCGCAGCCCCTTGACCAGCTTGGGAGAGGCGTCGAAGCCCACAAAGTGCACCTTCCCCGCCCAGCCGTTGTCCTGGAGCACGCGCAGCATGCCGAAGGCGGTGGACTCGTTGGGGCAGAAGATCCCGCCCAGCCCGAGGCTGCCGTCGGGCTGCTTGTAGTTGGAGAGAATGGCCTCGGCCTTCTTGTATGCGCTCTCCACGTCCGACCCCCCGTACTGATTGGAGCTCACCACCTCGAGGCCGGGGTTCTCCTTCATCACCTCCAGAAACCCCTCCTCGCGCTTGTTGGTGCTGTCGGAGCCCTCCGCGTAGCGCAAAAGCACGACTTTGCCCTTGCCGCCCAGGACCCGGGCCACGTGTTCGCCGCCCAGGCGGCCGCCCTTCTCGTTGTCGGTGGCCACGAAGCTGACGTAGCCCTCGCCCTTGAGGCCGGAGTCGATGATCACCACCGGGATCCCGCTCTTGGCCGCCGCCGCCACCGGCCGGGCGAGCGCGGTTTCGTCCAGGGGGGCGAGGACGATGCCCGAGATCCCGCGGCTGATGAACCCCTCGACCTCGGAGACCTGGGAGTCGCGGTCGTCCTCGCGCAGGGGCCCGCGCCAGATGACCTCCACCCCCAGCTCCGCCGCCGCCTTGCTGGCGCCCGCGTGGATGCTCTGCCAGAAGACGTGCGAGGTGCCTTTGGGGATCACCGCCAGGATCAGCTTGTCCTTGTCGCGGCGGCCTCCCCCGCAGGCGCCCGCCAAGAGCAGGGCCACGACCGCGGCCGCCTTCCTCAGGGTCTCGTTCATGTCTTTCCCTCCTGCCGGGCGAGGTTCCAGAAGCGCAGGGCGTTCAGGCCGAGCACGGCGTCGCCCTCCGCCCCCGGGCGGGGGCCGAGATAATCCATCACCACCCCCAGGGTGCGGGCGTAGTCGGCGGCCAGCGTGCACACCGGCCAGTCGGACCCGATGAGGAGCCGCTGGGGCCCAAAGCCGTCGAAGGCGACCTCGAGGCAGGGCACCAGATCCTCGGGGGTCCAGCGGTCCCAATCCGCCTCCGTGACCAAGCCGGACAGCTTGCACACCACGTTGGGAAGAGAAGCGAGAAGGCATAGATCACGTGCCCAGGCCCGGAGCTCGCCTTTCCGGATCTCGGGCTTGGCCGCATGGTCGAGCACGAAGCGGACGCCCGGGAAGCGCCGGACGAACTCGGTCGCGACCGGGAGATGGCGAGGGTAGATGAGGATGTCGTAGGCCAACCCGAAAGACTCGAGGAGGGCCACCCCGCGCGCGAACTCGGGCCGGAGGAGGAACGACTGGTCGGGCTCGTCCTGCACCCCATGCCGCACGCCCACCAGTTTGGGATGGGGGGCGAATTCCTGGAGCTCCCCGCGCACCGCGGGCGACTGCAGGTCGACCCAGCCGACCACGCCCAGGATGAAGGGGTGGCGGTCCGCCAACTCCAGCAGCCATCGCGTCTCGGCCAGGCTCGGGCGGACCTGGACGGCCACGCAGCCATCGAAGCCGACGCGGTCCAGCTCCCCTTTGAGCTCCCCGGGCAGGAAGTCGCGTCGCAAGCCTCCCATCCGCTCATCGATCCAGGCGTACTCCTGCTGGTCGTACCGCCAGAAATGCTGGTGGGCGTCGATGCGGGGAGGGCGAAGGGCCGGACCGTCCGCGGGCGGCCCCGGACCCGCGGTCACGGGTGGGGGCGCCTTGGCCGCGAGGTGCCCGCGCCGCGGCCGTCCCTCCCCCCCAGGTGGAACACGGGCTCCATGCGCACCCACCATTCCCCGGGCCGCGCCCCCGGCGGCCTCTTCTGGAAAGTCTTCATCAGCTTCTCCCACTCGGCGCAGCGCGGGTGGGAACGGAGGTGGCGGGCGAAAGCCCTCCGACGGTCGAAGCGGCCCGGGGTCTCCAGCACCATCACCAGGCGCCGGTCTAGCAGGTAGATGTCCATGTTCCGGATTCCGACCCGACGCAGGCTCCGCTGCACCTCCGGCCAGACCGCACGGTGATGCTTCCTATAGGCGGCGATGGCGGAGGGATCATCCTTGAGGTCGAGGGTGAAGAGGTCCCGCTTCTTCACCGGGGAGCCACCACTTCCTGGCGCGACTCCCCCAGGCCGGTGATGCCCAGCTCCACGAAATCGCCGGCGCGCAGATATTGCGGCGGCTTCATTCCTAGGCCCACCCCGGCCGGTGTACCCGTGCTGATCACGTCGCCGGGCAGGAGGGTCATGAACTGGGTCACGTAGCTGACCAGGGCCGGGACCCCGAAGATCATGTTCGCGGTCGTGCTGCGCTGCCGGTACACGCCGTTGATCTTCAGCCACATCTCGAGGCGGTGGGGGTCGGGGATCTCGTCGCGGGTGGCGAGAAACGGGCCCACGGGGGCGAAGGTGTCCGCGCTCTTGCCCTTCACCCACTGTCCGCCCCGCTCCATCTGGAACGCGCGCTCCGAGTAATCGTTGTGGAGCACGTAACCCGCCACGTACTCGTAGGCTTCTGCCTCCTCCACGTAGCGGGCCGTCTTGCCGATGACAACCGCCAGCTCGACCTCCCAGTCCACCTTGGAGGCCCCACGAGGGATGACCAGAGGGTCGTTGGGACCGACCAACGCGGTCGTGGACTTGAAGAAGATGACCGGCTCCCGGGGGATCTCCGCGCCCGTCTCCGCCGCGTGGTCGCGGAAGTTGAGCCCGATGCAGACGATCTTGCTGGGCCGCCGGAGGGGAGCCCCGAGCCGGACGCGGGCGTCCACGCGCGGCGCGGAGCCCGCGTTCTTGTCCAGCCAGGCCGGGAGGCGGGAGAGCCCCCCCCCACCCAGAAAGTCCTCGTCGTAGTCAGAGCCGACTCCGGACGCGTCGACCCGCACGCCGTCCCCGAGCAGCACCCCCGGTCTCTCCCGGCCCGGCTCGCCAAAGCGGATGAGCTTCATGTGCCCAAGACACCTCCATCAATAGGATAGGCCTGGCCGGTGACGAAGGCGGCTTCGTCCGAGCAGAGGTAAAGGGCCAGAAGTGCCACCTCCTCCGGCGTGCCCATCCGGCCCATGGGCTGGGAGGCCGAGAGTTTCTCGAACATTTCCTTCTCCCGCCCCGGGTAGTTCTTGGCCAGGAAACCGTCCACGAAGGGGGTGTGGACGCGGGCGGGTGAGATGCAGTTGCAGCGGATCTTCTTCATGTAGTCCGTGGCGATGGACATGGTCATGGTGTGGACTGCGCCCTTGCTCATGGAGTAGGCAAACCGGTCGGGGAGCCCGATGTGCGACGCGATGGAGGCCAGGTTCAGGATCACGCCTGCGCCCTTCGTCAGCATGTGCGGGAGGGCGGCCCGGGAGCACAGGTAAACGCCCTTCACATTGACACGGTAGACGCGGTCGAATTCTTCCTCGGTGGTGCTGAGCACGCTCCCGACGTGGGCGACGCCCGCGCTGTTGACGAGGATGTCGATCAGCCCTTGCTCCGCGACTGCTCGCTTAAACGTCGCCTCCACCTGAACGGCGTCTGCCACGTCGCAAACCAGGGTCGCCGCCTTACCCTGGGCGGCGCGGATGTTCTCGGTGGTGGCCTGGGCCGTGGTCGGGTTGTGGTCGAGCACCCCCACTTGCGCCCCCTGGCGGGCAAAGAGGAGGGCGATCGCCCGCCCGATGCCCGAGCCGGCGCCCGTCACCACCGCAACCTTGCCGTCCAGACGGAACATGGCCTCTTCGTCTCCCGCTACGGCGTGAACCGT
Source organism: Vicinamibacteria bacterium (assembly GCA_035570235.1). NCBI lineage: Bacteria > Pseudomonadati > Acidobacteriota > Vicinamibacteria > Vicinamibacteria bacterium. The sequence continues at coordinate 8,224 of DATMML010000103.1, forward strand.
ACCACCAGACTCCCGGCGGCGGAAGCGACCTCCCGCCCCCCTCCGGCGGGGCGGGGCCGAGCGCAAGACGGGACGTCCATGCAGGGGAGGCACGCCCGCGAGGGCTCGCGGCGCGGAAGCATATACCATATGTGCCGCGGGGCCGCGGCCGAGAGCCGTGGTTGCATCCGCGCCCACGGGCAGAATGGCGACCACGAATCGAGACGGAATCTCGCCGGGCCAAGCCGTCCGTCGGGCCATCATGCACCGCCGGCTGGCGCTCGGGCGGCGTTTGCTGATCGACGCGGTCGCGCTTGATCTGGCGGTGAGCGCCATCCCCGGAGCCTTTCGCGCCTGCGCTCACCCCCTCCCCCCGAGTGTCCCCCGGGCCACTCCCGCCGGGGGCCAGGCGCGAACCGTTCCTCCTGCGCGACGCCTGTGACGGCCACCGGCCCGGCTCCGCCCTGGGCAGACGGGGCCGAGGTTCAGGGCCTGGGGACCCTGCGGCCCGAGCAGTGGAAGTCCGGCATCGCGGCTTGGCTGGGCTGGCTGTTCGACGGCCTGGACATGCATCTCTATACGCTCGTGGCGGCGCCGTTCGTGATGCAGCTCCTTCAGGCAGCAAGCCCCGCCGATCCCCTGGTCAAGCGGTACAGCTCTTGGATCCAGGCCGCGTTTCTCATCGGCTGGGCGCTGGGCGGGGGTTTCTTTGGCCGGCTGGGCGATCTTCTGGGGCGCAGCCGCGCGCTGAGCCTGACCATCGGGACTTACGCCCTCTTCACCGGGCTCTCGTCCTTCGCTCAGACTTGGTGGCACCTCCTGGCCTTCCGCTTCCTGGCCGCGCTCGGGGTGGGAGGCGAGTGGGCGGTGGGCTCTTCGCTGTTGGCCGAGACCTGGCCGCGCCGGTGGGGACCCTGGATCGCCGCCGTCCTGCAGCTGGGCGTCAACATCGGAACCCTTCTCGCCTGCGTCACCGTCTACTTGATGGCGGACCAGAACCCACGCTGGGTCTTCCTGGTTGGGGTTGCCCCCGCCCTCCTCGTTTTCTGGATCCGCCGGGCCGTACCCGAGCCCGCGGAGTGGCGGGAGGCCAAGTCCAGGGCGGGCCACGTGCGGCCGCCGGTCTCCGCGCTTTTCGCGGGCGAGGTGCGTGCCGTCACCCTGAAGACGATCCTCGTTTGCTCCTTGACCCTCAGCGCCTGGTGGGCCTTTCTGTTCTGGAACCAGCAGCACCTGCGGAACCTGCCCGAGGTGGCAGGCTGGCCGACGGCTCGCGTCGAGCAGCTCGTCAGCCGGTCTTTCTTCATCGTGATCGTGGCCTCGTGCTTCGGGAACTTTCTGGCCGGCCTCCTTGCCCACTGGCTCGGCTACCGTCGCGCCATCGCCCTCACCTGCTTCGGCCTGTTCGGTTCCTATTGCGCCGCCTATGCCGTCCCCCGCGAGCACGCCTCCCTGATCTTCTGGCTGGCCGTCATCGGCATCTTCTCGGGCGTCTTCGCGCTCTTCACCATGTACCTGCCGCCCCTCTTCCCGACCCTCCTTCGCACCACGGGCGCCGGTTTCTGCTACAACATCGGACGCATCGTGGCCGCCTTGGGCACCGTCTTCTTCGGCTTTTTCGCGCAGGTGGGGGATTTCCGCCTGGCCCTGCTCTACGCCGGCTTCCTGCTCTTCCCCGCTGCCCTCTTGGCCTGTCTCCTGCCGGAGCTGAAGGTCGACCGCCCCGGCCGGCAAGGGGGGGTGGCGGGGCTCTGAGCCCGACCCGGGGTCAGGGGGCTCAGGGAAGTGGAGACAGCCGCGCCGCGAACCCCCCGCCCTCCGCGAGCCCGACCTTGAGCGTGGTGGTCCGGTCCACTTCCCCCTTCACGCGCTTGTAGTCGCTCGCCCAATGGCCGGCGTTCACGCCGTCTTGGTAGGAGTCCAGTCCGAAGCGCCCGGGGGGGAGAAACGAGAGGTCCAGCTCCAGGTCGCGCGCGCTCTCGTCGGTCATGGCGCCGACCCACCAGTCGCGCCCTCGGCGCCGAGCCACGGCCACGTAGCTGCCCATTTTCGCGGCCAGGACCCGCGTCTCCTCCCAGACGGTGGGGACCGGTCCCAGGAACTCCATGATCTCCGACTCGCGCAGGTAGCTGGAGGGCGTGTCCGCCAGCATCTGCAGGGGGCTCTCGTACACGACGTACATGGCGAGCTGCTGGCAGCGGGTGCCGAGGCTCATGGGCTGGTCGAAGACAGGCACGAAGCTCTTCCGGGCGGCATTGCGCATGGCCCCCGGCGTGTAGTCCATGGGGCCCGCGAAGAGGCGGGTGAAAGGCAGGGTGACCGCGTGCTGGGGATCCGAGTTCGCGCTCCATTTGGAGTGTTCCAGACCGAGTACCCCCTCCGTGGTCAGCAGGTTCGGCCAGGTGCGGGTCATTAAGGCGGGCCTGATCGCCCCGTGAAAGTCGACCAGCAGCTTCCGCTTCGCGGCCTCCCGACAGGTGCGCTCGTAGAAGTTCATCAGCTTCTGGTCGTCCCGCTGCATGAAATCGATCTTCAGCCCTTTGACGCCCCACTTCTCGAACTTGTCGAGGACGGCCTCGAATTGGTCGTCGAGCGTCTTCCACACCACCCACAGGATCAGGCCAACGTTTCTCTCCTTGGCGTAGGCCAGAAGGGTCTCCATGTCTATGGTGGGTACCACCTTCAGCAGGTCACCCAGGGGGTACCAGCCTTCGTCCAGGATCACGTACTCGATGCCGTAGTGGGAGGCGAAGTCGATGTAGTACTTGTAGGTCTCGGTGTTGAGGCCGGCCTTGAAGTCCACGCCGTAGAGATTGTTCGCGTTCCACCAGTCCCAGGCCACCTTGCCGGGGCGGATCCAGGAGGTGTCACCGATCGCAGAGGGCCGAGCCAGCAGGTAGACAAGGGAGTTGGTGAGGAGATCCTCGTCCTTCTCCGCAAGGCCGAAGACACGCCAGGGATAGCGGCGGTGGCCGCGGGTGAGGGCGATGTACTCGGCGGCTTTGGTCACCCGGTAGTCGCGGTCCCGCTCCAGCCTCTCCTCGAGCGGGTAGGGCGGGAACGTTCCCGCGAGGCCATTCCCCTTGGTGCCGCGCAGCCAGAGACCCGGATAGTCCTCGACGTCCGACTCCGCGAGCGCGATCTTGATCCCCCCCGCGAGCTCCACCACGGCGGGCAGGGAGGCAATCTGCGTCTCCGCGATGTCCTTCAGGGGAAGGCGGAGATAGTGCCTCTCGTTGTGGGAGAAGAAGCTCTCCTCCTGGGGGTAATAAGCCTGGCCCTCTCCGGCAAAGCGGAGGCCCACTTCCTCGGAGCGGACCTTCACTGCGGAAGCGGGCAGCGCGGTCTCAAAACGGTAGGCGACCCCCTCATCGTAGGCTCGGAAGATGACCGCGTAGCCGCCGCGCATTTCCAGGCGCAGTTCGTTGTACCGCTCCCGCAGCCGGGCGGCCCGCCGGGGCACGGGGACTTCGATCTCGTGCTCGACGCTCTGCCGCCTGGCCGCGCTCAGCCGGGGGGCCAGGCCCAACGTCTCTTGATCAACGGTGAGAGACAGAGTGGCGTCCTGGAGCTGGGGCTGGCCCCGGAGGAGGAGGCTCCAACGCAGACGGTCGCCCGCCTCGATGCGAACTTCAAGACGGCCGTCCGGCGAGCTTAGGCTTTGGGGGGCGGCCGCCTGAACGCTCCCGTTCGCCGAGACCAAGAGCACGCCGATGAGAACTCCCCGCCAGCGAATGACCGACTCTGGAACCGCAAGCTTCATGGGATCGGATCTCCTGGTCCTCGTACGTGATTACGCCCCGGCTCTAGAGGTTGCGCAGCCGCTCGGCCGCCTCCTCCGGGGTCAGGTCACGCTGGGGTTCCGCCGTCATCTCGTACCCGACCAGGAACTTCCGCACCGTGGCCGAGCGCAGGAGGGGCGGGAAGTAGACGCCATGGAGGCGCCAGTACGGATGCTCGCCCCCATCGCTGGGTCGGCCGTGCCAGCCCATGGAGTAGGGGAAGGCGGTCCCGAAGAGAGCGTCGTAGCGCCGGTTCAGCTCCTTGAGCGCCTCCGCGAGGGCATCGCGCTCGGGGGGAAGGAGCGACGGCAGGTCCGGCACCCGCCGGCTCGGGAGGAGCATGGTCTCGAACGGCCACACCGCCCAGAAGGGCACGAGAAGGGTCCAGTGGTCGTTGCCCCAGACGATGCGCTCCCCGTGGCTCCGCTCGCGTTCCAGATAGGCCCCGAGTAGATCGCGGCCCTGGGCCTCGAGGTACCCGCGCTGGGTGGCCGTCTTGCGGGCCGGGATCTGGGGCACGTGCCCCGTGGCCCAAACCTGGCAGTGCGGGTGCGGGTTGGAGCAGCCCATCATGGCGCCCTTGTTCTCGAAGACCTGGACGTACTGGATGAAGTCGCGCCCGCCGAGCCTGGCCACCTCCTCCGCCCAGGCGTCCACGACCGAGCGGATCGCGCCAACCTCCATCTCGCCGAGGGTGAGATCGTGCCGGGGGGAAAAACAAAGCACGCGGCAGAGGCCGCGCCCTGGGCGCGCCACCAGCAACCCGTCCTCGTCCAGGGTCTCCGGGGAGGCGCTCGGAAGTAGCGCCGGGAAATCGTTGTCGAAGACGTGGGTCGCGGTGTAGTCGGGGTTGCGCTCGCCGCTCGCCCGCAGGTTGCGCGGGCAGAGATAGCACTCCGGGTCGTAGGGGGGCAGAGGGCTTTCCCGCGTCGCCTCCACCCTTCCCTCCCACGGCCGCGAGAGGCGCTGCGGCGAGCACAGCACCCACTCCTCCAGCAACGGGTTGTAGCGGCGATGCGGGCCGATCACATCCAGGACCTCGGGGCGCACCCCCGCGCCCAGGGGGGATTCTAACCGGGCCGCGTGCTAGGATCGCTGCCGCCATGACGGGGATTAAGCTCGCCCTCGTCGACCACGTCATCCTCGGCCTCTACTTCGCCTTCGTGCTCGGGATTGGCTGGGCGCTGAGGCGCCACCAGAAGACGAGCGAGGACTTCTTCCTCTCCGGGCGTTCGATCCCGGCCTGGATCGCGGGCCTGGCCTTCCTCTCCGCCAACCTGGGCGCCCAGGAGGTCATCGGCATGGCCGCCTCCGGGGCCAAGTACGGCATCGCCACCAGCCACTTCTACTGGGTGGGGGCGATCCCGGCCATGGTGTTCGTGGGTGTCTTCATGATGCCCTTCTACTATGGCTCGCGGGCGCGCTCCGTGCCCGAGTATCTGAAGCTGCGCTTCGACGAGAAGACGCGGGGGCTCAACGCGGTCTCCTTCGCCACCATGACCGTCTTCTCCTCGGGGATCTCGATGTACGCGCTGGCCCGCTTGCTGGAGATCGTGCTCGGCTGGGACTTCAACTTCAGCGTCTGGATCTCGGCTTTGATCGTGCTCCTCTACATCTACCTGGGGGGCCTCACCTCCGCCATCTACAACGAGGTGCTCCAGTTCTTCTTGATCGTCCTGGGCTTCCTCCCCCTCGTCTTCCTGGGCCTCAAGGACGTGGGGGGCTGGGCCGGGCTCGACTCCCGCCTGGCCCGGGTCGCGGTCGCGAACGGCTTCGCCCCCGGGGCCTGGAGCCAGTCCTGGTCGCACCTGACAACTCCGCAGGCGAATCCCATGGGCGTCGAGTGGTTCGGCCTCGTGATGGGGCTCGGCTTCGTGCTCTCCTTCGGCTACTGGTGCACCGACTTCTTGGTCGTCCAGCGGGCCATGGCCGCGCGATCGCTCTCCGCGGCCCGCCGGACCCCGCTCATCGCCGCCGTCCCGAAGATGCTCTTTCCCTTCCTCGTGATCCTGCCCGGCATGATCGCGATCGCCCTCACCTTCACGGGGGACAGCGGATTCGCCCTCCCCCGCAAGGGCGAGGGGTTCGACTACGACCTCGCCATGCCCATGATGCTGGCCCACTACTTCCCGCCCGGGCTCCTGGGGCTGGGCCTGACCGCCCTCATGGCCTCTTTCATGTCGGGGATGGCGGGCAACGTCACCGCCTTCAACACCGTGTGGACCTACGACATCTACCAGGGCTATATCCGCCGCCAGGCTTCCGATGTCCACTTGCTCTGGGTCGGGCGCATGGCCACCGTGTTCGGGGTGCTCCTGAGCGTGGCCACTGCCTACCTCGCCACCCGCTTCAACAACATCATGGACTTCCTGCAGCTCGTGTTCGCCTTCGTCAACGCCCCCCTCTTCGCGACTTTCCTGCTCGGCATGTTCTGGAAGCGGGCCACCGGGCACGGCGCCTTCTTTGGGCTGCTCCTGGGCACCCTGGCCGCCGCCCTCCACCATGGCTTGACCCTCCCTGCGCACGCGATGGCGGGAATCAAGGGCGGCTGGCTCGGCGCCTATGGCGCCTACCCCAGCGAGATGGCCCAGAACTTCTGGACCGCGATCTGCGCGTGGACGACCTGTTTCGCCCTGACCATCGTCATCTCCCTCATGACCCGCCCCACCAAGAGCGAAGCCGAGCTGAAGGGGCTCGTCTACGCCCTCACCCCCCGGGCCGAGGACGAGCACGTTGCCTTCTGGAAGCGGCCGGAGGGGCTGGGCGTCGTCATCCTCCTCCTCGCCATCCTGCTCAACGCCGTCTTCTGGTAGGGGGAGAGTCATGCTGGACATCCGCCTCCCCATCGGCCTCCTCTTCCTACTCCTGGGCGCCTTGCTCACGGGCTACGGACTCGTCTCCGACCCTTCCCTGTATGCGCGCTCGCTGGGCATCAACGTCAACCTCGACTGGGGGGCGGTCCTTCTCGCTTTCGGGGCGGCCATGCTGTACCTGGGCCGGTCGCGCGCGCGGAAGGAGGGGCGCGACAAGGGCGGGCCGTGAGCCTGCCCCCGGAGGTCGGGGAGGCCTTCGCGCTTCGTTTTGGCGGGCGGCCCGCTTGGCTCGCCCGGGCCCCCGGCCGCGTGAACCTCGTGGGCGAGCACACCGACTACAACGAGGGCTTCGTGCTCCCCATGGCCATCGACCGCGCGGCCTGGATCGCCTTCCGGCCCCGCCCCGACGGGCGCGTGCACCTTCTCTCCCTGGAGTTCGACCAGGCCACCGAGTTCGATCTGGAGGGGCTCTCCAAGACGGGCCCCGCCTGGGCCGAGTACGTGAAGGGCGTCGCCTGGTCGCTGGGCGAGGAGGGGCATTCCCTGCGCGGGTTCGACGGCGTGCTCGGGGGCGACGTGCCCATGGGGGCGGGGCTCTCCTCGTCCGCCGCCGTCGAGCTCGCGGCGGCCCGCGCCCTCGCCGCCAGCAGCGCCCTCCCGTGGGAGCCGAGGCCGATGGCGCTGGTGGCCCAGCGAGCCGAGAACGCCTGGGTGGGGATGAAGTGCGGGATCATGGACCAGCTCGCATCCGCGGCCGCGGTCGCGGGCTCCGCCCTCCTCATCGACTGCCGATCCCTGGCCACGACCCCGGTGCCGCTGCCCCCGGCGGCAGCGGTGGTCGTCCTCGACACCTCGACGCGCCGGGCCCTCGTGGACTCGGCCTACAACGAGCGGCGCGCCCAGTGCGAGGAGGCGGCGCGGGGCCTCGGGGTGAAGGCCCTGCGCGATGTGACCGCCGAGCAGCTGGCCCGATCGGAGGTCGCGCTCGAGGCCACGGTCCTTCGGCGGGCCCGGCACGTGGTGGCCGAGAACGCGCGCACGCTGGCCGCGGCGGAGGCCATGCGGCGCGGGGACGCCGCCACCCTGGGCCGGCTCCTCAACGCCAGCCACCAGAGCCTGCGCGAGGACTTCGAGGTCTCGAGCCCGGCTCTGGAGGCGATGGTCGCCTGCGCCCAAAGCGACGCCGCGGCCTACGGGGCCCGCCTGACGGGGGCCGGTTTCGGGGGCTGCGCGATCGCCCTGGTGCGGGGGGAGGAAGCCGAAGCCTTCTCGGCTCGGGTCTCGGCGGCCTTCCGGGAGCGCACCGGCCTCACGCCCCAGGCCTACGTCTGCCGGCCGGCCGGGGGCGCTTCCCTCGAGGCCCTCGCCTAACTCCCCTCGCCGCTCAGCGGCGGGCCAGGGCTTCCGAGATTGCCTTCTCCGCCCGCGGCGCCATCACCGCGTAGCCCGCCGCGTTCGGATGGAGGCCGTCGTCGTTCAGCTCCGGCTTGAAGGCCCCGTTGGAGTCCGCCATGGACGAGAAATAGTCGAGGTACACCCCCCCCGTCGCGGAGGCGTAGGCGGTCATCCACGCGTTGAGCGCGCGCAGACTCTCCGGCGGCCGGTCCTTGGTGCGCAGGATGGGAGCGCCCCTCTGGTCCCGCTTGTCGTCGGACACGGGCAGGAGGGAGGCGAGCACGACCCGGATGTTGTGCTCCCGCGCCAGCTCCGCCATGTTGGACAAGTTCTGCTCGACGACGTCGAGCGCGACCGGACCCGAGTTCCCGGCGATGTCGTTGGTCCCGGCCAGGATCACGACCACCTTGGGCTTGACCCCGATCACGTCGGCCCGGAAGCGGAGCAGCATCTGCGACGTGGATTGGCCGCCGATCCCCCGATTCAGGTAGGGCTTGCCGGGGAAGAAGCCCCCGTAGCCCGCCTTGGACCAGTTGTCGGTAATGGAGTCCCCGAAGAAGACGACCCTGGCCTCCCGGGGGCGGGGCGGGCCGAGGGCGGCGTTGGCGGCGGCGTAGCGGGAGAGCCGGCCGTAGTCGAGGGCCACGAACTCGAGGCAGGCCTTCTCTTCCCCGGGAAAGCGGCGACACCCGGAAGGCCACACGGGGAACCTCCAGTCCGGGGGCGAGGAAGCGTACTGGCCGGGAAAGGCGATGACGGGCGGGGCCGGCGGGGGGGAGGGGGGGGAGGGAGCCGGGCGGTGCCACGGAACGTCGAGGCCCGCCGTGTCGTGCTGGAACCGGCGGATCCCCTGCCCGACACCGGCGATGTACATGTCCGTGCAGGCGAGGGCCCCCGCCCCGAACTCTATGTTCGCGCCCGCGGTGCGGCCGAGCGGATGGACCTCCTTGCCGTCGGGGCTGATCTCGTAGAGGGTCGAGGAGGCCGTCGCGTAGACGCGGCCCCGGGCGTCAAACGCGATCCCGTCCCCCTTCACCTGGGGAAGGGTGGCGAACAGCACGCGGCCCGTTTCGACGCCGTTCGCAAGGTCCAGGCGCGTCACCTCGGTGGTCGCCCAGGACACCACGTAGAGCTTGCCGTCGGGGCCGAACGCGATCCCGTTGGGCTCCGTGATCGGGCTGGCCGTCACGCGGGTCTTCGCCCCCTCGGGGTCCACCCGGTAGAGATGGCCGCCGTCCTGATCGCTGTAGTACACCGCCCCGTCTTCGCCCAGGGTGACCCCGTTGATGCCCCCCTCGACGTCGGCGAGGGGCCGCAGGGTGGGGGGGTCGGTCAGGGTCACGCGGAGCAGCTTCTTCAGGGTCCGCGAGCCCGCGTAGAGTACCTTGCGTTGGGGATCGAGGGCGATCCCGAGCGCATTGGTGCCCCCCATGTCCACCCACTGCGTCTCCGGGGGCTGGTCATAGGGGGGGCGGTAGCGGCCCAGGTATTGCGTGTTCGGGCCCACGAAGGGCTGCGAGAAATAGATGGTGCCGTCGGGGGCGATGACCAGCCCCTCCGCGTTGGAGATCAGCTCCAGGCCGGGTCGAGCGGCTCCACAAGGGATGCTCCCCGCCGCGGCCGGGCCCGAGGGAATGGCGGCGAGAGCGGCCACGAGTGCGAGTCTTCCCATCCTGCGACCTTGTCCCATACGAGTCCTTTCTGCCCCGCCCAAAGGCGGCCAGCCCGATTCGCCACCGGGGGCGGGGGGGTCACCGCTCCCGAGCGCGGCTTCGCGTTTGCGGGCTCACGGGCGGGCGACCGCCCACGCCAACCCGTCCGCCAACGACCCCGCCTCGATCAGCCGCTCGACTTTCCATGTCTCCAGGTCCACGACCGCCACTTGGTGGCTGTGGTCGCAGGAGACGTAGGCAAACCGGCCGTCCGGCCGCACCACCACCTCCTGCGGGGTCCGCGGCACGTTGATGGTGCGCGAGAGCTTCAGGGACGGCAGGTCGAGCACACCCAGTCCGTTGACGCCGAGGAGGGTGATCAGCAGCCGACGGCCGTCCGGGGTGGGGGCGGTGCCGTAGGCGATGCCGGGGAGGCTCACCCACTCCTTCAACTGGTTGGTGGCGGTGTCGATGACCGCGAGCCGCGGCTGGGTCTGGTCGGCGGTGAACACCCAGCGGTCGTCCAAGGAGAGGGAGATGCGCTGGGCGCGGCCGGAGACGGGTATGACCGCCGAGACCTTCCGGGCCACGAGGTCGATGGCGCTGACCGTGCCCACGCCCACGTTCGAGGTGTAGGCGCGTTTGCCGTCCCGGGTCAGGGCCAGCATGTGCGACTCCGGCTGGCCGGTCGGGATCCGCTCCACGATCTGGCGGGTCTTGGGATCGATCACGGTCACGGTGTTCGTGAGCTCGGTGGTGACGTAGAGCCGACCGTCGGTCCCGAACAGGGGACAGTGGGGCCGCTCGGGACGGCCGAAGTCAATGGTGGCCAGGCGGCGCCCGGACGCAATGTCGATCACGTCCAGGGTCTGCCCATCCGTCCCCGGCCGCCCCACGCCGGAGTCGCCGTAGATGGGCACGTAGGCGGTGCGCCCGTCCGGGGAGGCGATCACCTCGTGCCCGGTGACGCCGCTCTCCTCTACCGTGGCCAGCTGGCGGCTCTGCTGGGGATCGATGATCCCCAGGGTGTGGTCGCCCTTGTTGGCCACCAGCAGCAGGCCCCCGGGGGGGCTCGACGCTTTGATCGGAGGCGGCCCCTCCGCGGTCGTCATGGCCAAGCCAAGAAACAACAGGAGCCCGATCCGCGGCATGGAACCTCCTCCGTAGCTGACCCCCGGGTCGCGCGAAGCCCCACCGGGTCCCCTACCCCTGCCGGGCTTTGAGCATGCCAGGGGAGTTCCACTTGATCACGTGGTACACGGCCGGTACGTCGCCCACGTTCTTTATGGTGTGGAGCTGACCGGCGGCCTGGAAGATGACGGAGCCCGCCCCCAGCCGGCGGGTCTCGCCGTTGACGATGGCCTCGACCGTGCCTTCCTTGATAATGATGATCTCCTCGTCCGGGTGCTTGTGGGGGGGATGGGGCGCTTCGCCGGGGGGCAGGGTCGTCACGTGGACCTCAAGCTCGTCCAGGGTGGCGGTGGGGGCCTGAAACACGGGCCGAGACAGACCCTTGGCCGGCTTGGCCACGATGTCCTCCCAGGCGACGGCGGCCGAGCCCATCACGGCTGGCTTCGCGGGTCCGTCGGCCGAAGCCAGGGCGGAGGCGGCAAGAATCACGGAAAGGCTGAGGGGCTTCATGACCGGACCTCCACTGATTCACCCGGGCTCCGGGGGAGTGCAGAGTGTACCGCCAAAAGCGAGCACCCCCGCGGCGCGGCTCCACCCGGGCCTCGGACGAGCCGCCTCGCCGGAGGCGGGATCCCCCGAGGACGCTATTTACACTTATTTGCGAGCGCTCGCCACGGGCGTGACCTATAGTTGATTGCAGCAAGAGCTCCCATGAGTTCACGGCCGCTCGAGGTCGCGGCGGTCATTTTCTTGATCACGGGCACCGTCTCCTGCCTGCCCAGGGCGGCTCCGTCCCGTACCCCCTTGGCCTCCGAGACCGCGGCCCGCCCGCCCGCGGAGAGCGCGCCCACGCCGGCCCCCGCGGGTACGCCCAGCGCAACCGCCCCCAGCCCGGTGGCTCTCGCCGCGAGGAGCTCGGGTGACGACTCTTTCCGGAGCCGCGTCCAGCCGATCCTCGAGCGATGCTGCATGCCCTGCCACTTCCCGGGCGGCCAGATGTACGAGCGCCTCCCCTTCGACCGTGCCGCCGTGGTGCGGTCGAAGTCGGAGCCTCTCCTGCGCCGGCTAAAGGTGGCGGAGGAGCATCGGGTGGTGGAGGAGTGGCTCCGCACCCCGTCCCCCGCGCCCTAGCCGACCGGCCGGGGGCGAGGGACGGTTGAGCGCCGCGCGAAGCACAGGCCCGACCAGGTCTCGTCGATCGCGCAGATCTTGTAGTCGACGAACCCGGCTTGGAGCCCGAACTCGCGAACCGCGCGCTCGTCGAGGTCGGTCTTTGCGCCCGAGGCCTTTTTCCGCCAGGCGATCCAGAGCGCGCCGCCTTCCGAAAGAGCACGGGCGGGAGCGGGAAAGCGCCGGGCCAGGTCCGCCCGGGAGAGGGCAAAAAGGACGATGACGCGGGGGCGTGGCCGGGTCCGCCTCTGCAGACAAACGCCGTCCGGGAGGGCACCGAGCTTCCGCTCGAAGCCCGGCGGGGCGCCGAGAAGGGCGACCAGGCTGCCCGGTCGCAAGCCCAGCTTCTTCGGCAAGGGCGTGCCGGAGTACCCCGCCATCGTGGAGGGGACCAGGGGGCGCGCGGGAGGCGCGGTCAGCGCTCGTTTCAGGGCGCCGCGGATCCCCCGCCACTCCGCGTAGGTTGCGTCGGACAGGAGGCCTCGGACCCGGGCCACCTTCTCCGGCTCGCCCCCGGCAAAGACGATGGGCACCCCGCGCGTCGCGCGCCGCTGACGAAGCAAGACCGCCACTCCACACCCCTGGGAGGGGAGGCGGCCGAGATCGATCACGAAGGCGTAGGGCGGGCGGTCCTGCAGGGGTTTGATCTCGCCGCCATTCTGGGGCGCCCGGACCTCGACGAGGTAGCCCGCATCCCTGAGCCACCGCGCATGGCGGGCGGCCGAGAGCGGCGGACTCCAGTCGATGAGGACCACGCGGTGCACCTTGCCGCAATCCTACCCGAGAGCGGGGCGGCCGGCCGGGGGGAGCCGGCTTTGGCGGCGCTCCTAGGTCCCTACTCCAGCCGGAGCCGATAGCCGACACCGGGCTCCGTGACCAGGTACCGCGGCCGCGCGGGATCGGGCTCCAGCTTGTGGCGGAGCTGGCCCATGTAGACGCGCAGGTACTGGGTCTCGGAGGCGTAGGCCGGGCCCCAGGCTTCCTTGAGCAGGTGGCGGTGGGTCAGGACCTTCCCCGCGTTGCGCACGAGGGCGGCCAGGAGGCGGTACTCCGTGGGCGTGAGGTGCTTCTCCTCGCCCCCCACGAAGACCTGCCGCCGGGCGAGGTCCACCCGGATCTCGCCGCGCGTGAAAACCGCCTTCTCGTCTCCGCCCGCGAGGGCCTCGTGGTGGCGCTGGGCCACCCGCATGCGGGCCAGCAGCTCGTCCACTCCGAAGGGCTTGGTCAGATAATCGTCCGCCCCCGCGTCGAGCGCGGTCACCTTGTCCTTTTCCTGGCCCCGGGCCGAGATCACGATGATGGGTATTTGCGACCACTCGCGCAGCCGTCGCGTGACCTCGATTCCGTCCATGTCGGGCAGACCCAGGTCCAGGAGGACCACCTCCGGGTTCCGGGTGGCGGCCTCGGTGAGGGCCGCGGTTCCGGTCTCCGCCTCCGCGAGGCGGTAACCGTGCCCCACGAGGGCCGCGCGCAGGAAACGGCGCATCTGGGGCTCATCCTCCACCAGGAGGACCAACCGCTCGGGGGCAGTGTCGAGGGCAGTACCCCCTCCGGAGCGGCCCGAGTTGACCATGCCCTATGCTACTGCCAGGAGGACCCCACCCTATACTGCGGGCCATGCCCCGGCTCCGAGACCCTCCGCGCGGTCGCGAGCGGCAGCGCCTGCGGGCGCTGCTCACGAAGCCTCCCGCGGAGGCGGCGCGGGGCCTCCTGGGACAGATCCTCGTGTCGGGGCGCGGCCGGCAGGCGCTCGCGGTAAGGATCGTGGAAACCGAAGCCTACCTCGGACAGTCCGATCCCGCCGCCCACGTCTTCCACGGCCGCACGCCCCGCACGGATCCGCTCTGGGGTCCGACCGGAACCATCTACGTCTACTTCGTGTACGGCATGCACCATTGCCTCAACTTGACCGCGGACCGGCCGGGCGTGCCCGGCTGCGTGCTGATCCGGGCCGCGGAGCCCCTCCCCCTGACTCCCCTGCCCCGCCTCTCCTGCCGCGGGCCGGGGCGGCTCTGCCGGGCGCTGGGAATCGACACCCGCCTCTCCGGCTCCAACCTCTTCGCTTCCGACGCCGCCCTCACCCTGCGGGCGGGACGGGCCCCGGCGGAGGTTAAGGTCTCTCCGCGCGTGGGCGTCCGCCTCGCCGCGGAGGAGCGGCTGCGCTTCTTCGATCCCGCAAGCCCCGCCGTCTCCTCGCCCCGTTTCGCCCGCCCGCGCCGGCGGCGGGCGGCGCCCGCACCCCCGCGCGGGGAACGAGCCTGACTCGTCCCTGGGACGCGCCGCGGATCGCGCCCCTGGTGTAAGCTGGAAGCTCCATGCGTGGAGCCCTCTTTCTGCTCTCCCTCCTGGCGGGCGCGGCCGCGGAAGAGCCGGCGACGCGGGGAGACCAGCTCGCCGAGTTCACCTCCCCCGCTCCCGCGGGTGTCGACAACGTCTCCGAATGGGAAGTGGTGGAGGGAAAGTTCGAGAACACGCACGCGGCCGGCGCCTACCGCTTCTACGTGAACCCCGGACGCCAGGCGCTCTACCAGCTCATGCGCTACCGGGTGGCCTTCCGGGCCCCCCTCACCGAGGAAGAGAGACAGAATCGGTCCACGGAGAAGCTCGTTTGGAACGGGCATCCCGGCGAGCGGGTCCCGCTCCTTTGCTGGGAGAGGGTGGTGGCGACGGGCGGCGCCCCTGCGTACTGGCGAGAACTCAGTCCGGGCTCGACGGAGTATATCTGGGAGATGCGGGTCCTCATCCAGGTCCTGTCCCTGCATCAGACGGCGCGGAAGGCGGAAGGGCCGGGCGAAGGAGATCCATGAAGACGGACGTTTTCGGCGCGCGCGCGACCTTCGAGACCGGACAGGGGCCGGCCACCCTCTATCGGCTGGACACCCTCGAGAAGGCGGGCCTGGCCCCCGGTCTTCCCCATTTGCCCTTCTCGATCCGGGTGCTTCTGGAGGCCGTGCTCCGGAACGTGGATGGGGAACTGGTGACCGCGGAGGACGTGCGCAACCTGGCCGGCTGGAACGCGCCCGCCCCCCGGGACGTGGAGCTGCCCTACATGCCCGCCCGCGTGATCCTGCAGGATTTCACGGGGGTGCCCGCGGTGGTGGACTTGGCCTCCATGCGGGGGGCGGTGAAACGGCTGGGGGGCGATCCCAAGAAGATCAACCCCCTCGTCCCCGTGGACCTGGTGGTGGACCACTCCGTGCAGGTCGACGTGTTCGGGTCCCCCGAGGCCTTGGCCAAGAACGCAGAGATCGAGTTCGCGCGCAACCGCGAACGCTACGAGTTCCTGCGCTGGGGCCAGATGGCCTTCGCCAACTTCCGGGTGGTGCCCCCCGCCACTGGGATCGTCCACCAGGTGAACCTGGAGTACCTGGCCAAAGTCGTGCTCACGAAGAAAGAGGACGGGGGCACGGTGGCCTTTCCGGACACCCTCGTGGGCACGGATTCCCACACCACCATGATCAACGGGCTGGGGGTGCTGGGCTGGGGGGTGGGGGGGATCGAGGCGGAGGCGGTGATGCTGGGTCAGCCCCTCTACATGGTCACCCCTGAGGTGGTGGGCTTCAAGCTCGTGGGTGGGCTGCGCGAGGGCGTCACCGCCACCGACCTCGTCCTGACCGTGACCCAGATCCTGCGCAAGAAGGGCGTGGTCGAGAAGTTCGTGGAGTTCTACGGGCCCGGCCTGGGCCAGATGACCCTGGCCGACCGTGCCACCATCGCCAACATGGCCCCCGAGTACGGGGCCACCTGCGGCTTCTTCCCCGTGGACCAAGAGACCCTGGACTACCTGCGGCGCACCGGCCGCTCCCCCGCGGAGGTGCAGCTGGTGGAGCGCTACTTCAAGGAGCAGGGCCTCTTCCGCACCGCGCAGACGCCCGACCCTGTCTTCACGGAGACCCTGGAGCTGGACCTCGGGAGAGTGGAGGCCAGCCTGGCCGGGCCCAAGCGCCCCCAGGACCGCGTGGCCCTCCATCAGATGAAGGAGGCCTTCCGCAAGGCGCTCACCGCCCCCGTGAAGGAGCGCGGCTTCGGGATGGGGGCGGAGGACCTCTCGCGCAGCGCCTCCCTGGATGTCGGGGGGAAGAGGGCGGAGCTCAAGCACGGGGCGGTCGTCATCGCCGCCATCACCAGCTGCACCAACACCTCCAACCCCTCGGTCATGCTGGGGGCGGGGCTCCTGGCCCGCAAGGCGGCGGCGCGCGGGCTCAAAGTCCCGGGCTACGTCAAGACCAGCCTGGCCCCCGGCTCCAAGGTCGTGACCGAATACCTGCGCAAGGCCGGGCTCATGAAGGACCTGGAGGCCCTGGGCTTCCACCTCGTGGGCTACGGCTGCACCACCTGCATCGGGAACAGCGGCCCCTTGCCCCCTCCCGTCTCCCGGGCCGTGAACGAGGGCAAGCTGGTGGCGGCGGCCGTGCTCTCCGGCAACCGCAACTTCGAGGGGCGGATCAACCCCGACGTGAAGGCCAACTACCTGGCCTCGCCCCCCCTGGTCGTGGCCTACGCCCTCGCCGGCACCACCGACCTCGACCTCACCCGCGAGCCCCTCGGCAAGGACGGGAGCGGCCGGCCGGTCATGCTGGCCGACATCTGGCCCGCCCCGGGCGAGGTGGCGGAGCTCATGGCCGGCATCAGCGGCGACATGTTTCGGTCCGCCTACGGCAACGTCTTCGACGGGAATCCCAGCTGGAACGCCATCCCCGTGGCGGGGGGCGACCTCTTCGCCTTCAAGGAGGACTCCACCTACATCCAGGATCCCCCCTTCTTCTCGGGCCTGACCCCGGAGCCGGCCCCCACGACCGACATCCGCGCCGCGCGCGTGCTCGCGCTCCTGGGCGACTCCGTCACCACCGACCACATCTCCCCCGCGGGGGACATCGCGGAGGCAAGCCCGGCCGGGCGATATTTGAAGTCCAAAGGAGTCCAGAAGAAGGACTTCAACTCCTACGGCTCGCGACGGGGCAACGACCGGGTGATGGTGCGGGGCACCTTCGCCAACATCCGCCTCAAGAACCTCATGGTCCCGGGGGTGGAGGGGGGGGTGACCGTCCATGTCCCCAGCGGGGAGCGCATGGACATCTACGATGCCGCGGAGCGGTACCGGACGGAGGGGACCCCGCTCGTGGTGGTGGCGGGCAAGGAGTACGGCAGCGGGTCCTCGCGGGACTGGGCGGCGAAGGGGACGCTCCTCCTGGGCGTGCGGGCGGCGATCGCGGAGAGCTACGAGCGCATCCATCGCAGCAACCTGGTGGGGATGGGGGTGCTGCCCCTCCAGTTCCAGGCCGGCCAGAGCGCGGAGTCGGTGGGCCTCACCGGCCGGGAGGCGCTCACCATCGCCGGCATCAGCGGCGGCCTGAAGCCGCGGCAGGAGATGAGGGTGGAGGTGGAGCGGGCCGACGGCACCCGCGGCTCCTTCCCGGTCACGGCCCGCTTGGACACCCCGGTCGAGATCAACTACTACCGCAACGGCGGGATCCTCCAGACCGTCTTGCGGAAGATGCTCCGCTAGGGAGCCCTCGATCCATGGCACGGCTTAGCTTCCTGGGCGCGGCCAAGACCGTAACCGGGTCGCAGTACCTCCTGGAGACGGGGACCGCCCGCGTCATGATCGACTGCGGGATGTTCCAGGGCGACAAGGCCCTGCGCGAGCGGAACTGGGCCGAGCCCAGCTACGCACCCGCCTCCGTGCCCCACCTCGTCCTCACCCACACCCACATGGACCACATCGGCCGCGTTCCGCGCCTGGTGAAGCAGGGCTTCCGGGGGACCATCCACTGCACGCCCCCCACCCGGGAGCTCGCGGAGATACTTCTCCTGGACGCGGCGCGCCTGCAGCAAGAGGACGCGGAGTATCTCAATCGCAAGGGGCTGACCAAGCACCAGCCTGCCCTGCCCCTCTTCACGGAGGCGGACGTCGCGGAGAGCTTGAAGCTCTTTAGCACCCTCCCTCTGGGCCAGCGGCGCGAGCTCACGCCCGCCTTCGCTTTCTCCTACCGCGAGGCCGGCCACCTCCTGGGCGCGGCCTCCGTGGAGCTCGTCGTCCGCGGCGAGGGGGGGGAGACCAAGGTTCTCTTCAGCGGGGACGTGGGCCGCTTCGACGCCGTCATGACCCGGGACCCCGCGCTCTGCCCGGAGGCCGACTACATCGTGGTGGAGAGCACCTACGGGAACCGGACCCACGCCGCAGTGCCCATCCTGGACCAGCTGGAGGGGGTGCTGCAGCGGACGTTCGCGCGCGGGGGCGTGCTGCTCGTCCCCGCCTTCGCGGTTGGGCGGGCCCAGCAGATGATCTTCCTCATGGACGAGCTGGTGACCCAGGGACGGCTGCCACCCTTCCCTATCCACCTCGACAGCCCCATGGCCGTGGATGCGACCCGGATCTACAGCGAGTTTCCCGACGCCCAGCGGGTGAGCCTGAACGACATCGGGGGCCGGAGCCTGCTCTACGGGAAGTGGGTGCACCTGCACCGCACGCAGGCGGAGTCGGAGGCCCTGAACACCCTCCGGGGCCCGGCCGTGATCATCTCCTCGAGCGGGATGCTCTCGGGGGGCCGCATCCTGCACCACTGCCGGGTGCGCCTGCCCCGGGCCGAGAACACTCTTCTCATCACCGGCTACCAGGCCGAGGGCACCCTGGGGCGCGCCCTCTTGGACGGGGCGCGGGTCGTGCACATCCACAAGGACGAGGTGCGGGTGCTGGCGGAGGTGACGAGCCTGAAGGGGATGTCCGGCCACGCCGACGGCGGGGAGTTGTTGCGCTGGCTGTCCGCGGTCTCCCGCCCGCCCAAGTGCGTCTACGTGACCCACGGCGAGGCGGACGCGGCGGAGGCCCTGGCGGCGAAGATCGTCAAGGAGCGCGGCTTCCCCGCCCACGTGCCCGACTTGAACGAGACCGTCGAGCTCGCCCCCGGAGGGGGGAGCGGCGCTTGAAGGCGCTCATCCTCGACATCGACGGAGTGATGCTGCGAGACGATCGGGCGCTGCCGGGGGCCCCCGAGCTCGTGGACTGGCTCCTCCGGTCCTCCCACCCCTTCCTGTTCCTGACCAACTACTCCTCTCAGACCCCGGCTGACCTCGCTAACCGGATGCAGGCCGCCGGCCTCAAGATCCCCCTCGAGCACTTCTACACCTCAGCCATGGCCACCGCGGAGTTCCTCGACCATCAGGCGGGGGACCGGCGCCGGGCCTACGTGGTGGGAGAGGGCGCCCTCGTCCACGCCCTCTATCAGGCCGGCTTCACCCTCACCGAGACCGACGCCGACTTCGTGGTCCTGGGGGAGACCCGGGCCTACAACTTCGACATGATCCAGCGTGCGGCCCAGCTCGTGCTCCAGGGCGCCCGCTTCGTGGCCACCAACCCCGACGTAGCGGGTCCCGGGGGGCGGCCCAGCTGCGGGGCCTTCGCGGCCCCCATCGAGCGCATCACGGGCAAGCGCCCCTTCTACGTGGGCAAGCCCAGCGCTTTCATGATGCGGGCCGCCCTGCGCCACCTGCAGGCCCACTCCGAGGAAGCCTGGATGGTGGGCGACAACATGGAGACCGACATCATCGCCGGCCTCCAGACCGGGCTGGTGACGGTGCTCGTGCTCTCCGGGGTCTCCCGAAGGGAAGACCTGACCCGCTACGCCTACCGCCCGGACCACATCGTGCCGGACGCCTTCGCCCTCACCGCCCTCCTGGAGAGCCAGGGGACCTGAGCCGCCGGGCCGGGCGGCCCCCCCCGACTATCGGCCGTCCACCCTCGGGAAGAACGCGCGGAGCTCGTCGTAGGCCTCCCGCGTGAACTCGAAGGGCGACCCCGCCGCGGGCGCGCCTCTCCCGAAGCTCGTGGCGGCCAGGCGACGCCCCGACCGGAAGGCGAAGGGGCCGAGGTCGAGAGGGGGCAGGCTCCCGCCGTTGGCGTTGATGACGCGGATCCACTCGTTGGTCAGGAGGGCGTAGCCCATCTCGGTGGGATGGACCCCGTCGTAGCTGAAGATCCCGCCGGTCAGGAAGGCGCTGCTGTAGGTGATGCCGCCCACGTCCCGGCCCGTGGTCGCGAATTCCCGGAGCAGGCTGTTGACGTCCAGGACGGGGATGTTGGCCAGACCGCAGATGTCGGCGATGGCCTGGTTGTCCGCGGTCACGTGGTCGCGGATGATGGCCAGCTTGTTGGGATCGAGGATGACCTCGTCGGGAAGCGGGGCGCCCGTCCCGCCCAGGCCGGTGGGTATCCCGATTCCTTGGGCCAAAAACTGGGTGGCGTTCAGGGTCACGAAGGAGCCGCTGCTGAGCGGCCCGCTCGGCCCGATGAGGGGCACCGGCTGACCGTTGACGAGCACGGGCTGGCGGGTGGTCGGGTTCACCACCACGGGGGGAACGGTGGTGACGAAGGGAATCGTGGTCACGTCGGGCAGGTTGGCGGCCACGATGGGAGCGCCCGCGGTCTTGAGGGCGGTCACGATCTGGCCGTAGACGGCCCGGAAGGTGGCGGTGGGGGTCAAGGTCACGCCATCGACGGCCTCGCCGGCGATGGCCGCCCCCAGCACGTCGTTGCCACCGATCCAGAGGGTGATGAACGTGGGCTTCAAGGCCAGCGCCTGCTGGACGGCAGTGCCCAGGCCCCGCAGCACGAGGTCGTGGGCGCCCCCGCTCGTGGTCGAGAGGCAGTCCACGGAGGTGGCCCCGGGCACCCCCAGGTTGTTGTAGGGGCGGGGCAGGGTCAGGTTCGCGGGCGTGCCGGGGGTCGAGGCCTTGGGGCCGATCACGGTCGCGGGGAGCAGGCTGAACAGGGTGAGCTCCGGGGGGAGGCCGGGCTCGGAAACGAGCGGCTCCTGGAAGTCCGAGACGCCCGCCTGGCCCGCGATGAGGGCGGGGAAGGACTTCACCTGGTGGGTCTTCACGAGGCTCGCAGAGACGACGCCGGCGGTGAGGCTGTCGCCCAGGGCCACGTAGCTGAGGAAGCTCGGAGGGGTGGTGACGGTGCCCGTCTGAGCGTGGCTAAAGACGGCGGCGAGGGCGAGGCCCCCGAGGGCGGCGAGGGTGAGGCGGCCGTGGTTCTTCATCGTGATTCCCCTTGCTAGAAGCGATAGCCCAGCGACAGGCCGCCGTTGATGGCCGAGCTGTGGTAGGTCCCGTTGTAGCCGTCCCGGTCGAGCCCCTGGGTCGACCGGTCCTGGAAGCGAACGTACCAGCCCCCGGCGTCGAGCCGGAGCCGGCCCGACGTCCAGGAAACGCCGAGGGCGAAGATGTCGCGGGTGGAATCGGGGAGGAGAGGGGTGACGGAGCTCGCGGGCACGGGGGTGTTGTCGCGCGCGTAGCCCGCGCGCACGGCCCAGCTGTCGTTTAGGCGACGCTCCAGCCCGAAGCGGAACTGCCAGGAGTCCGCGTAGTTCTCGGGGAGGGATTGGCTGAGGTTGGGCTGGTCGGCGAAGACGAAGGTGAGACGGCTGAAGGTGGACCACTGGTACCAGTCCGCGTCCACGGCGAAGGTCCAATCCTTCCAGGTGTAGGCCGCGCCGGTGGTGACGATGGACGGGAACTCGATGGAACTCGTGAGGGCGGGGGGTGTCGCGGGGAGGCTGGGCGTGACCAGGGTGTCGAACTGGGTGTTGCCGGTGGGGATCTGCTTGAAGGTGGCGGCGCCGTCGTAATCGATCTTGACCCGGTGGCGGTAGCCCACGCCGAGGGCGAGGTTCTCGCTGGGCTTGGCGAGCAGGCCCAGGTTGAAGCCGAACCCGGTGTTGGTGTTGCTCTGCAGCGTGACCTCCGCGATGTCGACCACCTTTTGGGTGAAGGGGCTCACGCTGGGAACGCGGCGCCTCAGGCTCACGCTCGAGAAGCGCACGTCGAGGCCGGCCCCGATGGAGAGGCGGTCGGCCAGCTTGTAGGCCAGGGTGGGGTTCAAGGAGATCGACTTCACCTCCGCTTCGAGCGAGATGTAGCGCCCGCTGTAGGTGTCGGGGTTGGCCCACTGGGTCCGGAGCCCGAACGGCGAGTCTATCCCGACCCCCAGGACCAGGCCCGGCGAGAGGTGCTGGGTGTAATAGACGGCGGGGACGGGGATCACCCCTACCGCCCCCGTCTCCGTCACCGCCGGCCCCGGGAAGGGGGCGTCGCCCGTGAAGTCGGAGCTGGGATGGATCAGGGTTCCCCCGATGTAGATCTGCGTCCCCTTGAGGAAGGCGATGCCGGCCGCGTTGTAGAAGATGGCGGACCCGTCCTGGGTCTGGGCGGTGTAGGCCCCCGCGAAGCCCATCCCCCGGGCCCCCTCCTCGAAGATGGCAAAGCCGGCGGCGGAGGCGGAGACGGGAACGAGGCCGAGGGCCGCGGTCGCGAGGACGGCACCCCGGAGGAGCAAACGGATCAAGCGCATGGAACCTCCTGATCGGCGGGAAAGGAGAGGGCGAACCGAGCCCCCCTCTCACCGCTTCGTGGTGTCCGGCTGGGGGCGACTTTGGAACAGCGGCACGAGACGAGAGGGGTCATGCCGCGGGCAGGAAGACGCGGGTCTCGAGAGATCCCCCGGGCAGGGGCGCGAAGCGGAGGAAGCCCCCCAATTCCCGGACCAGGCGGTAGGCCTCACCCAGGGGACCGGGATCCGTCCCTTGAAGCAGCCGCTGCTGGTCTTCGGGGGAAAGGATCCCCCCGTGGCCGAGGGCGACCATGAGGAAGTCCCGCTTGACGTCCCCCTCCTTGCTGCGCAGGAGAACGGGTTTTCGTTCGCTACGCACGTGGATCGAGGCCCCCGGCGGAGAGACGGCGGCGATCCCGTGGAGGAGAGAGGTAGCCATGCGGCGCAGGCTGGGCGGCGGGCAGCGGGGCAAGGCGGTGCCGGGGGCGACGCGAAGGTCGACGGTGACGCCCCGAGCCCCCAGGATGGCCCGGGCCGCGTCCATCGACTCCCGCAACAGTCCTTCCAGGCCGGACGCGGGCGGAGACTCCCGCGACACCGCGACCAGGCCGACCGGAGTCTCCCGCGACGACGCCGCCACCGGGGAGGGCCGAGCGGGGGGGGTAGGAGTGGGGGTCGGGGCGGGGGCGGGGGCCGCCTCCGGGCGCGCCCGAGCCGAGGATGCCAGCCCCCTCATGATCTGGCGCAGGCGCGAGGCCTCCTTCTGGATGGTGCCGATGCCCGCCGCGCGCTTGCCCTCGTCCCGGTAGGAAAGCGCCAGGTCGGCGTGGGACAGGATCGTGGCCAGGCCGAGGTTCATCTCCTCCACGAACCCGGACAGGGCCTCCGCCAGCTCCACGTTCGAGCGGATGGCCCGGTGGAGCAGCTCTTCCGAGACCAGCCCTCCGTCGGGCGTGGCTTGGACGGGGTAGGCGCGCTCGGAGTCTGCTCCCTGGGTCACGATCACGCGGGGGGGAGCGGCCACCGTCTCCCCCGGAGAGGGGGGCGGGACCTTCTTCAGCAGGGCGGAGAAGGCCTGCTCCACCACCTCCGGCACGCTGGCAGGATCGAGACCCTTCTCCTTCAAGTTGTACTTCACGGCGATAGCGGCCAGCATCTCCTGGACCACGGCCACGAAGGTCTCGAGGACGCCCTCCCCCCGCGCCGCCACCGCCGGGAAGGCCTTGCGGCCCCAGAAGTTCAAGGCCCGATCCATCTCCGGGCGGGGCTGCAGATCGGACAGGTCCTGCTTGTTGTACTGGAGGACCAGGGGCACCTTCTCCGGGACCAGGCGGTTGGCCAGCAGGTTGACCTTCATGTTCTCGAAGGCGGACACGTTCTCCTTGTGCAGCGCCTTCTGGCTGTCCGCCACGAACACCACCGCGTCCGCCCCCGCCAGCACCACCCGCCGGGTGGCGTTGTACTGCACCTGGCCGGGCACGGTGTAGAGCTGGATCTTGAAGTCGTAGCCGGACACCGCCCCCAGGCTGAAGGGGAGGAGGTCGAAGAAGAGGGTCCGGTCCTGGGCGGTGTTGAGCGAGATCAGACGGTTGGCGCTCTCGGGGTCCGTCAGGCGGTGGATCTGCTCGAGGTTGGTGGTCTTCCCCGACTGGGCAGGGCCGTAGTAGACCACTTTGGCCTTGATGGTCCGTTCGCTGAAGTTGAACTGGACCATATCGTGGGCAGAAGACCCGCTAGAGACTCCTAGGGATGCGCACGGATGACGGCCTGTGACTATAGCATGGGGCCCAGGGGCCCACAATTCACGGGCCGACCCCGGGCGCCGCGCTTTGCACCCGGCGGCATCCTGGCTATAATCGCAGTTTACCGTCCGGGCCGAAAGGGGCCCCCAAGGAGGACGTGATGGCCCAGCGATGCGACATCTGCGGCAAGGGACCCCAGTTCGGGAACCGGATCAGCCACGCCCACAACGTCACCCACCGCCGCTTCAACCCGAACCTCCAGCGGGTGCGGGCGGTCCTGAAGGGCGTGCACCACAAGCTCAGGGTCTGCACGCGCTGCCTCCGCTCCGGGCTCATCACCAAGCCCACCCGCCAGCCCAAGCCCTCCGCGGCCTGAACCGAAGCTCCCCCCCTACGCCGCCTTCCAAAGATGGCGTGGCCCTGCGCCCGCCCGCGCGCACCTCACCCTAGTAGCTAGTAGGACGCGACCAAGTCGATCTCTATCCGGGCCCCCCGGGGGAGGGCCGCGACCTGTACCGTGGAGCGGGCGGGCGGCAGCTTGCCGAAGTAGCGCCCGTAGACCTCGTTCATGCGCGGGAAGTCGGCCAGGTCGAGCAGAAAGACGGTGGTCTTGACCACGTTCTGGGGCCCCATCTTGGCCTCCTTGAGGACGGCCAGGAGGTTCTTCATCACCTGGTCGGTCTGGGACTCGATGTCTCCGGCGACGGGCTCGCTCGTCTTGGGATCGAGGGGGATCTGTCCGGAGGCGAAGAGCAGCCCCCCGGAGATGACACCCTGGGAGTAGGGCCCGATCGGCTTCGGAGCGTGGCTGGTCGTGACTTGTTTTCTGGGCAGTGGGTCCTCCTGCGGGGCGCCCAAGCCTATCGGCAAGTAGCACCGGATAGCAAGGGGGAGGGTGGCCTTCAGCGGGGAACGGCCTGCCGCTCCACGTCGATCACCCCCGCCACCCCCCGCACCGATTTCACGACCTTGTCCAGGTGCTTCAAGTCGTTGATGCGAAGGGTGAGCTCGATGGAGGCGGTGCGATCGTCGAACGTGCGCACCTGCGCGTCGCGGATGTCCGTGCTCATGCCCGCGAGCACGGCGGTGATGGCGGCCAGGAGGCCGGGCCGGTCCTCCACGTCCACCGCGATGCGGACATCGTAGGCCCCTTCGCTGCCGTGCTCCCACTCCACCGCCATCCGGCGCTCGGGGTCGTAGAGCAGGTTCACCACGTTGGGGCAGCTCTGGCTGTGCACGGAAACCCCCTTGCCCCGCGTGATGTAGCCCACGATGGGCTCGCCCATGATGGGGTTGCAGCACTTGGCCCGGTAGACGAGGAGATCGTCGGTCCCCCGGACCTTGATCCGCTCCTCCCCCACCCGGAGCAGGCGCTTCACCGCCTCCGCGAGCGGGCGCGGCTTGTCGGGGGCGGGCGGAGCCTCCAGCTTTTCCGCGGGAACCAGCCGGGCAAGGACCTGGCGCATGGAGAGCTTGCCGTAGCCGACGGCGGCGAAGAGGTCGTCGAGCTTGGTCCCCACCCCGAGGTCCTGGGCTAGGGCCTCGACCTTGGCGGGATCGGCCAGGAGCTTCTTGAGAGTGATGTCGTAGCGCTTCAGCTCCCGCTCGCAGTGCTTCTTGCCGATGTCCACGGCCTGCTGCTTCTCCGCCACGTTGAGGTAGTGACGGATCTTGGCCCGCGCCTTGTTGGTCACGGTCAGGGCCAGCCAGTCGCGGCTGGGATGGTGGCCGCTCCCGGTCAGGATCTCGACGATGTCTCCGTTCTTGAGCTTGTAGCGGAGGGGGACCATCTTGCCGCTGACCCGCGCCCCCACGCACTGGTTGCCGACCTCGGTGTGGATGGCGTAGGCGAAGTCCACGGGGGAGGCGCCGCGGGGCAGGGTCTTCACCTCTCCCTTGGGGGTGAAGCAGTACACCTCCTCCGGATACAGATCCAGCTTCAACGAGTTCAGAAACTCGTGGGGGTCCTTGACCTCCTGCTGCCACTCCAGGAGCTGGCGCAGCCAGGAGAAGGCGTGGTCCTCCTTGTCGAAGCCGGTGCGGCCTTCTTTGTACTTCCAGTGGGCGGCGATCCCTTCCTCCGCCACCCCGTGCATCTCCTGGGTCCGGATCTGGATCTCGAAGGGGTGGCCCTCCTCCCCGATCACGGAAGTGTGCAGGGACTGGTAGCCGTTCGGGCGCGGCATGGCGATGAAGTCCTTGATCCGGCCGGGCACCGGCCGCCACATGTTGTGGAGCACCCCCAGGGCGGCGTAGCAATCCGGGATGGAGCGAACCAGGATGCGCAGGGCCACGAAGTCGTAGACCTGGTCGAGGTCGATCCGCTGCCGGCGCAGCTTGTGGTGGATGGAGTAAAGGCGCTTGATGCGCCCCTCCAAGCTGGCCTCGATGGCGGCCACCTTCAGCTTCTCCGCCACTGTGGCCTTCACCTTCTCGATGAACGCGGTAGCCTGCTTGCGGCGCTCCTCCACCCGGACCGAGAGGTCCTTGTAGGCCTCGGGTTCCAGGTACTGGAAAGAGAGATCCTCCAGCTCGTTCTTGATCTTGCTCATCCCCAGGCGTCCGGCCAGGGGAGCGTAGATGTCCATGGTCTCGCGCGCGATGCGAACCCGGCGGTCCTCTGGCAGGTACTGGAGGGTCCGCATGTTGTGGAGGCGGTCGGCGAGCTTGACCAAGATGACGCGAATGTCGTCCACCATGGCCAGGAGCATCTTGCGGTAGTTCTCGGCTTGGCGCTCCTCGGAGGTAGAAAGGGGGATCTTGCCGATCTTGGTGACCCCCTCCACGATGTGGAGGACGTCGGCCCCAAAGTACTCCTTGATCCGCTCGGGGTCGGTCAGGGTGTCTTCGAGCACGTCGTGGAGCAGGCCCACCGCCACGCAGGCGGGGTCCATGCGCAGCTCGGCCAGAATGGCGGCCACTTCCAGGGGGTGCACAAGGTAGGGTTCGCCCGAGGCGCGGGTCTGTCCCTTGTGCTCGACCGCGGAGAAAACGTAGGCCTTGCGCAAAATCTCCAGGTCGGCGCCCGGGTGATGGCGCTTGACGGTCTCGTAGATGTCCTCGAACCTGATCATGAGGGACGGGGCGTTTCTGCCGCTCCCTCTTCAGTTTAGGGGCCGCTCGCAGGTCGGTCAACCGAGCGTTGACACCGCGTCCGATTCCTTGACTTGCTTCTCCCAGTGAGTCTATAATCCGCGCCTTCGAACGGATGTCCGAGTTTCTTTACTCTCAATCCTTTCCGGGGAGCCGGCTGATGAGAACCCGCTATCAGGCCTTGGCGATCGTCGCGCTCGTGCCCCTCCTGGCGGGCGTGGGTTGCAGTCGGGTCAAGGCCAAGGCCGCGTTCAAGGACGGCAACCGGCTCTACAAGGAAGAGAACTTCCGGAAGGCGATGGAGGTCTACGAGCGGGCGGTGACCCAGGATCCCAGCATGGCCGAGGCCCACTTCTACTTGGCCAGCTCGGCGCAGGCCCTCTACCGCCCCGGCAAGGAGGGGGCCGAGAACAAGGAGCTCTTGGACAAGTCGATCGAGCACTACAAGCTGGCCCTGGACGGGAACAAGGCCGACAGCGTGAACCTGAAGAGGCTGCGCCTCAACACTCTAGGCGCCCTCACCGGCATCTACTCGGAGCCGCCCTACCAGGACTTCGAGAAGGCCTTGAGCTACGCCCAGCAGCTCCTCAAGGACAACCCCAACGACACCCGGAACCTCTACGCCATCGCCAACCTCTACGAGAAGTTCGGCAAGATCCAGGAGGCGGAGGAGACCTACAACAAGGTCGTGGAGCTGAACCCCAAGGACGTCAAGGCCTGCGGAGCCCTGGCCGCCTTCTACAACAAGCCCCTCTGGGACGGAAAGTCGAAGTTCGACCAGGCCATTCAAGTGCTCGAGCGCTGCGCGAGCCTAGATCCCAACGATGCCTCCGGCTATTACAAGGTGGCGACCTTCTACTGGGACAAGGCCTACCGGGATCCTCTCCTGACCGACGCCCAGAAGGACACCTACTCGGACAAGGGGCTGGAGGAGATCGAGAAGGCCCTGAAGATCCGGCCCGAGTACTGGGAGGCCATCATCTCGAAGGGCCTCCTCTACCGGGTGAAAGCCCAGGTGGCCAAGAACCCCAAGCAGCGGCAGCAGTTCCTGGAGCAGGCCCAGACGCTCCAGAAGCAGGCGATGGAGATGCGCAAGGAGCAGCAGGCGCAGGGTGGACCGGGAGCGGTGACCCCGACCCCCGGGTCTCCCGAGGCGCCGGCCCCCCACTAGTCGGGCGGTCCCTCGCCCCCACAAACAAGAAGGGCCTCGGCTCGCCGAGGCCCCTGGCCGGGAACGGCGGCTCCGCGCTGCGCTCTAGGGCGCTCCGCCCGGCACCACGCCCCCCGCCTCCTCGATCATCTTCTCCGAGATGATCCCGATCCGCTCCACCCCCGCCCCCCGCGCGATGTCCATGGCCTGGACGACCTTGCCGTAGGGGACTTTGCCGGAGGCGCGGACGAAGATTGTCTTGTCCGACCGGGTCTGGAAGATGTCTTTGAGGCGCGCCTCCAGCTCCTCGAGGGCCACCGGGTTCTTGTTCACGGTGATGGCCCCCTCCTCGATGCCCAGGACCACCGGGTTCTGCTTCTGCGGCTGCTCCGGCTGGTTCGGCGGGGGCGGCTGGGGGAGGGCAATGTCCAGCCCCCTCTGGGCGAGCGGCGTCACCACCATAAAGATGATGAGCAGCACCAGCATGACGTCGATCAAGGGGGTGATGTTGATATCGGACTTGGAGCCGACGGACTCGGGTTGGGTGGCCTCGTGGGAGTGGACGATCCACCTTCGCTTTCGGCCATGCTTCGCGTTGGCCATGGTCACCCCTGGACCGCCCTCTCCGCGATGAGGGCCACTTCCTCCACCCCCGCCTCGCGACAGAGGTCCATAACCTTCATGACCTCGGAGTAGGGGAGGCCCTCGTCCGCCTTCAGGAACACCATGCGCTGCCCCTCGGGCAAGTCCTGCAGGCGTTCCTTGATCTGGGGCACGAGGTCGGCCTGGCTGGCGAGCTTGATGCCGCTCAGGTAGGTCGTGGTGTCCTTCCGCACCGCCACCATGATGGTCTTGGGCTCGTCCTTCCGGTCCTTCGTGTTCCCGGCCACCGGGAGCTTCACGTCGATTCCCTTCTGGAGCATGGGCGTGATGACCATGAAGATGATGAGAAGGACGATCATGATGTCAGCCATGGGGGTGACGTTGATGTCCGCCATCGCCGCCCCCTTCTTGCCGACCGCCATTGACATGTGGACTTCTCCCGCTAACGGCGGGGGCTTCTCGCCCCCGCCCGGTTAGGCGCCCTTCTTGATGAAGTAGTCGAGGAGCTCGGAGCTGCTGTTGTCCATCTCCACGTTGAACCCCTCGACCTTGCCCCCGAAGTAGTTGTAGGCCCAGACCGCGGGCACGGCCACGAAGAGCCCGAAGGCGGTGGTGATGAGGGCCTCCGCGATCCCCGCCGAGATCGCGGCGATGCCGCCGGAGCCGGTCAGGGCCATGCCCGAGAAGGCGTTGATGATCCCGAAGGTGGTCCCGAAGAGACCCACGAAGGGGGCCGTGGACCCGATGGTGGCCAGGCCGGAGAGACCGCGCTTGAGGTCGGCCAGGTTGACCGCGGTGGCGCGCTGGATGGCGCGTTTGGCCGCGTCCACCGCCGCTTCCTTGTCCCTCTCCGCCTCCCCCATCTCCTGCTGGTACTGCCACTCCTGCAGGCCCACCACCAGAACCTTGGCCAGATGGGAGTACTTCACCCCCACGCCATGGGACGCGTCGATGGCCTCCTTGATCTTCCCCTGCTTCAGGAAGCGGGCCACCTCGGGGGCGTACTGGCGCGATTGCTTGGTGGCCTGGGAGTAGGTCCAGTACCGCTCGATCATCACCGCGATTGAGTACATGGACATGATCAAGAGCACGATGACGACGCCCCACGCAACGCCTCCCATGTGCTCGAACATGGTCCTAATATCGAACTGCATTTTGCGTCCTCCTGGACTCTGGTTTTTTCTTGAGTTCGACGGGCCCTTAATTAAGCTTGAAGTTGACAGTGACGGTCATGATCACGGGGACGGGGACGCCGTTGAGCAGGGTCGGGGTGTAGACCCACTGCTTCACGGCCTCGACGGCGGAGGCGTCCAGCAGCGGAAGTCCCCGCAGCACTTTCACGTCCGTGACCCTGCCCTGGGGGCTGATCGTGCACTCGAGGATGACCATGCCCTGAACCCGGGCCTGTTTCGCGATGTCGGGGTAGACGGGGTTGACGTGCTTGAGCTTCTTGGGCTCCTTGATCTGCCCCCCCACGCGCACGGCCTGCACGGGAGCGGGGGCATCCGGGAGTCCGCCCACGACTCCGCCCACCACCCCGCCAGGGACGCCGCCCTCAACCCCGCCCGCCACGCCGCCCTCCACGCCCAGGTCGAGGCCCTCCTCGGGCTTGATCTGCTCGGGAACGTCCACCGGAGCCTGGAACTTGGGGGTGGTATCGATCTCCGGCTTGGGCGGGGTCTTGACTATCGTCGCCTTGGGGGCGGGCGGAGGTGGGGGGGGCGGAGGCGCCGGAGCCGAGACCGGATCCACGAAGAAGGCCTTCACCGCCGCCGCCGGCTCGGGCAGCTCGGCCGGGCTCAGGATCGGCACCACGATGATGACGAGAAGAAGGATGGCATGAAGGGTGAGGGAGACAGGGATCGTCTTCGATTGCGAGGTTTTGTGCGCCACCACGTCCGACTCGATAAGGTCTTCGAAGAGCCTGCGTTCCATCGACGCCTCGCTTTCCCGCTCCCGAGCCTTCTTGGAAAGAGACCGGATTCTAATCCCGGGTTTTGGGGGGTGTCAAGGTCGAAGCCGGCCACCGCCCGCGCGCCCCACAAAAGGGGCTCCTCTGTTTTGACACCGGAAGGGATGGTTGGGTTCCACCCGCGGGGGTGTCCCCCTCCGGCCGAGGCGGCTCTAGAAGATGCGGAAAACGACGGGGGCGTTGGCGATGATCATCACCGGCCGGCCGTGCTTCAGGGCGGGGGCGAAGACCCATTTCTTGACCGCATTGATGGCGGCAGCGTCCAGCAGGGGAATGGATTGGATGACCCGCTCCCGCACCACGTACCCGTTGGCGTCGATGACAATCTCCAGGACGACGGTGCCCTCTATCTTCTTTACGAAGGCCTCCTGCGGGTATATCGGCTTGGCGCCCAAGATGAGCCGCGGGGGCTGGTCGTAGTCCAGGACGGGTCCCGTCCCGGTGCCGCCGATCACGCCCCCCAGCTGTCCGCCGAGCACGCCCCCCACCTGCCCGCCGTCGACGCCGCCCTCCTGCCCCTCGTTGAGGCCCATCTCGCTGCCCGTCTCGCTCCCCGTCTGCTCGGACTCGGGAGCCTTGTCCTCGGGGGTGAGCTTCTCCTCTTTCTTGGGGGTCTCGATCTGGACCGAGAACTTGGGGTCCTCCGGCTTGGTATCCGGCGTCACCGGCTTGGCGCGCTCGATCTTCTTGACGAGGGAGCTGCCCTTGGGCAAGGGGGGCGGGGGCGGCGGGGGCGGATCGTAGAGCAGGGCGCGAATGTAGTCCGGCTGCTCGGGGGAGGAGCCGGGCCAGAGCAGAGGAACCAGGATGAGCAGGGCCACCGCGGTCACGTGGAAGACCATGGAGACCTCGACCGCCCGCCAGGGCCGGCGCGGGGGGGGCCCCGAGACGACGAGCTCCGAGAAGAGCCTGTCTTCACGGGGCCACTGGGGCGGCGGGGGCTCGAGGGGTGCCGGATGGTGCGCCGCACCGCTCATAGCAGACATTTTATCACCCCGCTGCCCTCTGGATGGGACGCCGGATGTCCGCGGGAAGTTCCGCTTTCCCGGGGTCGACACCCCCCCGCCCGTTCCCTAGCAAGAGACGGGCCAGCCTCTACAGCGCGGCCTTGATGGCCGGCGGCCGCCGCCTCTGGGAGATGACGTTCCACCAGAGCACGAGGGGGGTGGCGATAAAGATCGTGGAGTAGGTCCCCACCAGGACACCCACCACCATGGCGAAGCCGAAGGCGCGCAGCACCTCGCCCCCGAAGAGGTAGAGGCCGAGCACGGCCAGGAAGGTGACTCCGTTCCCGATCATGGTGCGCGACAAGGTCTGGTTGATGGAGTCGTTCAGGACCTTGGCCAGGGGTTCCTTACGCCGCTGGCGCAGGTTTTCGCGCACGCGGTCGAAGATCACGATGGTGTCGTTCACGCTGTAGCCCACCAGGGTGAGGAGGGCGGCGATGACGTTCAAGGTGATCTCGTAGTTGAAGAAGGCCAGGAAGCCCACGCAGATGAGGACGTCGTGGAGGGCGGCCAGGGAAGCCGCGGTTCCCCAGATGAAGCCCTTGAAACGGAACCAGATGTACAGGAGCTGGAAGAGGAGGCCCCAGGCGGTGAGCTGGATGGCCTTCTGCCTGAGCTCCTGGCCCACGATGGGGCCCACGATCTCCGAGGAGGACTCGATCACCTTGTTCTCGGAGTAGTTCTTGTCCAGGGACTCGAGCACGCGCCGGGCGTGGGTGTCCAGCTCCGCCTCGTTGATGCCCGCGATGCGGATGAGGACCTGGTTCTTGGCCGCCTCGCCATAGGTCTGGATGACGGCCCCGGGGGCCTCTTTGTCTGCCGCCCCCCGCACCCTGTCGGTCTGGGGCGGGGCGCTGAACCTGACGATGAGAGAGGTCCCCCCCGAGAACTCGACCCCGTAGTGGATTCCCCGTGTCTTGATGGTCAAGAGGCCGGAGGCGATGAAGAGGATGCTCAGGGTCACGAAGAACTTCGTCTTGCCCAGGAAGTCGTAGTGGGGGTTCTTGAGGATCTCCATGGCCGGGCCTTAGATGCTGAGGGTGGCGACCTGGCGCTTGCCCAGGACCCACTCGAAGAGGAACTTGCTCATGAAAAAGGATGCGACCACGTTGGCCAGGAGGCCGATGACGAGGGTGACGGCAAAGCCCTTGATGGGGCCGGTGCCGAACTGGAAGAGGAAGGCGGCGGCGATGAGCGCGGTGGCATGGGTGTCGATGATCGTGATCAGCACGCGGTCGAAGCCGTTCTGGATCGCCACCCGCACCGTCTTGCCGTTGCGCAGCTCCTCGCGGATGCGCTCGAAGACGAGCACGTTGGTGTCCACCCCCACGCCAATGGTGAGGATGACGCCCGCGATGCCGGGCAGGGTGAGGGTGGCCCCCAGGTAGGCCATGGCCCCGAGCAGCATGAGGAGGTTGGCGGTCAGGGCCACCACCGCGTTCAGGCCCGAGAGCCGGTAGTAGACGAGCATGAACACGGTGATGAAGGCCATGCCGAAGACGGAAGCGACCACCCCGGAGCGGATGGAGTCGCGGCCCAGGGAGGCCCCCACCGTCAATTGCTGCAGGTACTTGAGGGTGGCGGGCAGGGCCCCCGCCCGCAGCACCTTGGCCAGCTCGTCCGCCTGCTCCAGGCTGTAGCGGCCGGTGATGCGGCCCGAATCCGAGATCTGGCCCTGGATCACCGGGGCCGACTCGACGCGGCCGTCGAGGATGATGGCCAGGTGGCGGCCGATGTTGGCGCCGGTGGCGCGCTTGAACTTCTCCGCCCCCTGGGGGTTCAGCCCGAACGCCACCTCGCGCCCGTTGGTCTGGGGATCGACGGCGGAGCGGGCGGTCTTCAGGTCGCGCCCGGTGATCACGGCCTCGCGACGCACGAGGTAGAAGGCCGGCTGGCCGGGGGTCTCGCCCTGGCCCTGGACCACCTCCATGTTGTCGGGGAGCTTGCCCTGGAAATTCTGCAGCAGGGCCTCGCGGCTGGGGGCCTGGTCCTCCACGAGCTTAAGCGAGAGCTGGGCCGTGCGCTTGATCACGGACTTGGCCTGCTCCACGTCGGTCACGCCCGGGAGCTGCACCAGGATCTGGTCACCGTTCTTGCCCTGGGCCGCGATCACCGGCTCCGCCACCCCCAGCTCGTTGACGCGGCGTTCCAGCGTCCTTATCGCCTCCTTCACCGTTCGGTCCTTGATGTTGCGTTGCTGCAGCTCCGTCATCTGGACCTGGAAGCTCCCCTCCGCGGGCTCCCGGATATCCCAGCCGTCGCGGAAGAAATCCTTCAGGATGTCGCGGGCATCCTTGACCCGCGCCGGCTCCACCCCATCGAGCGAGAAGGCGGTGCTGCTCACGCGCTGGGCGGAACCGAAGACGATGCCCTTGCGGGTGCACTGGTCGCGGGTAGTCTGCACGGCGTCGTCGATGGTGGCGTTGTAGGCGTCGTCCACCACCACCTGGAGCACGAGGTGCATCCCCCCGCGCAGGTCCAGGCCGAGCTTGATCTTTCCGGGCCGGCCATCCCGGTCGAAGGGGGGCCAGACCAGGACCAGGCAGCCGGTGAGGAGGGCGCCGTATGCGGTGGCCCGAACGTGAAGTTCCTTGCGCAGGAAGGCGTAGGCCAGGCCGCCCAGGGCGGCCGAGACCACGAACCACAGCACGAGGGGGTTCTCGAGCGCGGGGGGCATCTACTTCTTCTCCGTTTCCGTAGGCTGGCCCTGGAGCCCGGACACCGCGCTTTTCAGGACCTTGATCCGGGTCTTCTCGTCGATGCGCACCTGGAAGGCGTCGTCTTCCACCCCCACGATGGTCCCGAAGATGCCCGGGTTCAGGATGACCTTGTCCCCGGCTTTCAGGGCCTTCACCAGCTCTTCCAGCTTCTTCTGCTTGTTCCGCATGGGCATGATGAGAATGAAGTAGAAGATGGCGAAGATGAGCCCCATGAGGATGAGGCTCCCGAAGGGGTTGCTCTCGCCGCCTTGGGGCGAGCCGGCCAGGGCCAGGAGCATCCGTGGATCCATAGCTTCTCTAAGATCTGGGGGGCGCGGCCGGGATCAACTCCGCCGGGCTATGCGGGATCGTCCCCCTCGCTGGAGAGGGCGCGCAGGGTGTCGGACCGGAACTCTTCGAATCGACACAAACGGATACTCTGCCTCATCCCCCGGAGGGTGTCAAGGTAGAAGAAAAGGTTGTGGATCGTGATGAGGGTGGCGGCCGTGATCTCCCCCGCGAGGTGGAGGTGGCGCAGGTAGGCGCGGGAGGCGGTCCGGCAGGTGGGGCAGGGGCAGTCCGGATCGGGGGGCCGGGGGTCGCCGCGGAAGCGGGCGTTGCGGATGGAGAGGCGGCCTTTCCGGGTGAAGAGCTGCCCATTGCGCGCGTTCCGCGTGGGCAGCACGCAGTCGAAAAGGTCGACCCCCCGGGCCACCGCCTCCAGAATATCTCCGGGGGTGCCCACGCCCATCAGGTAACGCGGCTTCTCATGGGGCAGGGTGCGGTCCATGAGCTCCAGCACCGGGGCCCGCGAGTCGCTCGGCTCTCCCACCGAGACCCCCCCGATGCCGTGGCCGGGAAAATCGAGGGCCACGATCTCGCCCGCGCTCCGCTCGCGGAGGTCGAGGTGGGTCCCCCCTTGGACGATCCCGAACAGCCACTGGTCGCGGCGGGCGTGGGCTTCCCGGCTGCGCCGCGCCCAGCGAGTGGTGCGGGCCACCGCCTCCTCCACCACCGCGCGCTCGGCATGTCCGGGGGGGCACTCGTCGAAGGCCATGATGATGTCCGCCCCCAACCGCTCCTGGATCTCCACCGACCGCTCGGGAGTGAGGAGGTGCGCGGACCCGTCCAGATGGCTCTTGAAAGTCACGCCCTCCTCGGTCAGCCGCCGGAGATTGGCCAGGCTGAAGACCTGGTAGCCCCCGCTGTCGGTGAGGAAGGGGCCGGTCCAGCCGGTGAAGCCATGCAGACCGCCCAGCTCCGCCACTTGGGCGTCGCCGGGCCGGAGCATGAGATGGTAGGTGTTGGCGAGGAGGATCTGGGCGCCCACCTCCCGGAGGTCCCGCCCCGTCACCGCTTTCACCGCCCCCGCCGTCCCCACCGGCATGAAGGCCGGCGTCTCCACCGTCCCGTGCGGGGTCTCGAGCTTCCCCGCCCGGGCCCGACCGTCCGTGGCCTCGAGGGCGAAGGAGAACGTGGTCATGGAGGCGGAGTATAGCTGGCCCCGTGTCCGCCCCTCGCGTAGACTGACCGAGGCCATGCGCCTGAAGATCGCGCTCCTCTTCGGCGGCCGCTCCGGTGAGCACGAGGTGAGCGTGCGCTCCGCGGCCTCCGTAGCCGCCGCCCTCGCCGATCGCTACGACGTGCTGCCCGTCTACATTGACCACTCCGGCCGCTGGTTCCTGCGAGGGGGCCTGGACGCGGGAGACGGCACCCCCGTCTTCCTAGCCCCGGAGCCGGCGGAGGGTGGCCGGCTGCGCCGGCGGCAAGACGCGGTGGAGGTGGCCCGGCCCGACGTCTACTTCCCGGTGCTGCACGGGACCTACGGTGAAGACGGCACCGTGCAGGGACTGCTGGAGCTGGCCGCCGTGCCCTACGTGGGGGCGGGGGTGGCGGCCTCGGCCGCGGCCATGGACAAAGAGCTGGCCAAGGCGCTCTTCGCGCACGCGGGCGTCCCCCAGGGCCCCTACCGGGTCCTCCGCCGGCGCGACCCGGGGCAGGAGGCGCGCCTCCTCGCCGAGCTGGGCCTGCCCCTCTTCGTCAAGCCCGCCAACCTGGGGTCCAGCGTGGGCGTGACCAAGGTCAAGGAGGCTGCGGGCCTCGGCCCCGCCCTCGAGGCCGCTCTCGCCTATGACCTCAAGGCGGTGATCGAGGCCTCAATCGACGCGCGGGAGATCGAGGTCTCCGTCCTCGGCAACGACGATCCCGAGGCCTCCCTCCCGGGCGAGATCCTGCCCGACCGCGAGTTCTACGACTACGACTCAAAGTACTCGGCCCAGAGTCGCACCGAGCTCAAGATCCCCGCCCCTCTTGCCCCCGGAGCGGTGGCGGAGGCCCAGCGTCTGGCCAAGGCCGCCTTCCGGGCCGTGGATGCCTGCGGCTACGCCCGGGTGGACCTGTTCCTGGAGAGGGAGAGCGGCCGGCTCCTCGTGAACGAGATCAACACTATCCCCGGCTTTACCTCCATCAGCATGTTCCCCAAGCTTTGGGAGGCGAGCGGGCTCCCCTACCCCGATCTCCTGGGCCGTCTCGTGGATCTCGCCCGCGAGCGCTACGCCCGACGCGCCGGGCTGCGCACCGACTATCGGCCCCCGGGGAGGGACCCGGCCCCTGCATGATCGGCCTCTTCCTGGCCGCGGGCCTCAGCGTGGCCGCGCCCGGGGACGAGGCCTATCGCGCGGCCTTGGCGCTCGTCTACAACGGGGCCTTCGATGCCGCGCGAGAGCGGCTCTCCGCCCTCTCCGCCTCCGCGCCCGCAGACCCCGTCGGCCCCTACCTCCAGGCCTTGGCCCTCTGCTGGAAGCTGGAGCAGCGACCGGAAAGCACGGCCCTCGACGACGCCTTCCTCCAGAAGACGGACCAGGCTCTCGCCCTCGCGGAGGCGCGTTTGAAGAGAGACAAAGACGACGCCCGCGCGCGGCTGGCGCGCGGCGCCGCCTACGGGGTGCGGAGCCGCTACCACATCTTCCGCCAGCACCGGAGCGACGCCGCCAAGGACGCGGTCCGGATGCGGGAGGACCTGCTCAAGGCGCGCGCGCAGGGAGTCACGGACGGCGACGTTCGCTTCGGCCTGGGCCTTTACGACTACTACACGGACGTGCTGCCCAAGGTCGTGAAGCTGCTGCGCTTCTTCTCGGGGATGCCGGGGGGCGACCGCGAACGGGGGCTGGCCCTCTTGGAGGAAGCCCAGGCGGGGACGCTCTTTCACGACACCGAGGCCCGGGTGCAGCTCTACGGGATCTACGCCTTCTACGAGGACAAGCCCGACCGGGCGCTCGTGGAGATCCGGGCCCTCTGGGCCCGCTATCCGGGTTGGCCGCGCTGGGGCTTGAGCCTGGCCGAGCACCTGCGCGACCGGCTCGGCCTCTACGAGGAAAGCGCGGCGGTGGCGCGCACGGTCCTGGAGATCGCGGAGGAAGGGAAGCACTCCAACTACCAAGCCGTTGTGGCGGCCATGGCCCGCGTCTCTCTGGCCGAGTCGCTGCTCCTCGACGGGCGCTTCGCGAAGGCGCGGGCCTCCCTCCTGCCCGCGCAGGAGGGCTCTCCCGAGGCCCCCTGGATCGCGCCCCGCGTCCACTTTCTCCTGGGCCGGAGCCTGGAGCGGGAAGGGGACCGCGACGCCGCCCTCTCGCACTACCGCGCGGCCGCGCAAGGGCCGGATCGCGAGCTCCGCCGCCGCGCCCAGGCCGCGCTCGCCTCTCCCCTCCCCGCCGGGGAGCTAAGCGCCGACCAAGCCCTGGCCGCCGCGCGCCGGGAGCGCGAGGCCGGGCACGAGGAAGAGGCGGTGGCCTCCTGCCGACGCGCGCAGGCGGCCTGGCCGCGCAGCACGGAAGCCGCTCTCTGCGTGGCGGAGTCCGATCTCAAACGCGGCCGTCGGGACGAGGCGCGCGAGATCCTCGAAGGCCTGGGCGAGGACAAGGGAGTCCGCCCTCCCTGGGCCCGGCCCTGGGCCGCGCTCCTCTACGGCCAGCTCCGGGATCTGGAGGGCCGCCGGGAGGAAGCCGTTCAAGAATACAAAAAGGTATTGCAGGAACCATACGGGCGCGAGGCCTTGCGCGCGCGGGCCGCGGAGGGGCTGCGGCGTCGCTTCACGCCGGAGAGCGGTCCCTCTCCCGTCCCGAGCGCGTCCGGCGATTTGTTTGCTATCCAAAGTAGTATATAAGGACGAACATTTCCGCTTTGGGAAGCTCTCAAGGCGCGTCCTCGCGGAAGGCCCTGCGGGACAGCCATTTCCCCGCATGGAATCGCTGAAACGCCCATCTGGCGCGGGTTTCAGCGATTCTGACATTTCCTTCCACAGGCTAAGCCCCTTCAGTTGTGGAGCATGGGACGGGCCGCCCACTCAAAAAAAGCTTGACAAGGTATGGCTTGATCCCTACGCTACCCCTAGTATGTCAAGCCCCTTAGTACGCGAGATGTTGAAGAGGGGTGCGCTCAGCGTCCAGTCCTGGACCGAAAGGGGGGATCTCAGGAATGCCGGCGAAGAAGAAGGCGTCTAAGAAGGCGACGAAGAAGAAGAAGTAGGCGCCCAGGGAAGAGGGGGGGTGAAGTCACCCTCCCCGTCTCTTTCGTGAGCTGACGGCGCCCATCGCCGGCAGATCACTCCGTACGGTTTGAGAGGGGGGATGAAGGCGATGAAGAAGAAGAAGAAGGCAGCTCCAAAGAAGAAGAGGTAAGGCCGCCGTCGGCCACGATTGGGGGGTGAGCAATCACCCCCTTTTGTTTTTTGCGGAATCGCGGGGCCGATGTGGCGGACGCCGCGGGAAGCGTGAACGGCACATTCAGGACGCCGACTCCGACGACCCCGCTTCGCTACTTGAGCACGGCGAAGGTGACGTCCAGCTTCAGAAGCTCTCCGCTCAGGGGGTCCGCGGCCAGCACGTGGGAGGCGCTCTGGCCATCCCTCAGAAACTCGGTGAAGCTGGCGTTGAAGGAACGGAAGAGGGGGCTGTCCGAGTTCGTCTTGTCTCCCTCCGGAGCATAGATCGACGACTGCTCGACGGTGAGCTCTAGCCGGTAGCGGCCGTCCTCAAGCGGCTCCGCCGAGCAGTCGAGGTTGGCTCCCACGTTCTTGTACTGTAGCGTACCCGTCCCCTTGCCGACCGATACCGGGACTTCGATGCCCATGCGAAGGCGCGCCGGCCGCCCGGGCGCGCCGAGGGAGAGGGCGTAGGGCAGGTTGCTGATCTTCTTCTCGCCCGCGTAGCGGGCGAAGACCACCTGCACCTTGATGGGGATCGGGTTCTTGCGGGTCGGGGTCGGGGTTGGGGTCGGCTCCGCTTTCTCCTGTGCCCCAGCGGGAATGCTGAGCAGGCTGAGCCCCAGCAAAGCCACCATCGTCTCCCTCATGACGGCCTCCTTCCTTCACCTGTGTTCTCGGCGTCCCCCGGCTGCGGCTCCGGCGCGGGGAGGGCTTTGACCTCCAGCGGCGGCACGCCGAGCTCCGCCGGCTCCAGGGGCGCCTGTCCCGCCTCCTCGGCGGCGAGCAGCGACGTCGGCGAGATCTCGCGCCCACGGAGCGCCTCCCGGAAATGAAGGAGGGCCAGCTCCTGCCCGGGGGGGACCAGGACCACCGGCTCCCCCTTCGCGGGGCGCGCTCCCGGGGTGACGGCCGGGAAGGGCACCGCCCGCGGAGGCGGGGCGCTCGTCTCCGGCGGCACGGGCCGCGCGGCCCGGGTGGCGCTCGGGATCACGAGCGTCGGCTCTCCCAGCGGTCGATCGTTGCCGCCCCCGCGGATCAGGAGGCCCA
This sequence comes from Vicinamibacteria bacterium, assembly GCA_035570235.1. Classification (NCBI taxonomy): domain Bacteria; kingdom Pseudomonadati; phylum Acidobacteriota; class Vicinamibacteria; species Vicinamibacteria bacterium. Next base: position 48,491 of record DATMML010000103.1, read on the forward strand.
CCCCCACGGCCAGGGCCGCCATGCCCGCCGCGAGGGGGAGCCACGAGCGCGCGTGATCGTTCTCCGCCCCACGCCGCACGCGGGCCGGAAACGTGGGGGAGGGCTCGATCCCGAGCCCGGCGGCCAGTCCCTGATCGATCGCACGCAGGAGCGACTCCTCCTCCCCAAGGGCGGCCCGGCAGGAGAGGCAGCCTTCGAGATGGGACTCGAGCTCCACCGAGAGCGGCGCCCCCAGGGCCGCCTCCCTCAGGTCCGATTCGTGCCGGTCACAAGCCATCGCAATTTCTCCGCCAGGGCTCTCCGCGCGAGGTGGAGCCTCGACTTCACTGTGCCCTCGGGCAAACGGAGGAACCGCGCCGCCTCCCCGACCCCGTGCTCCTCCATCGCGCAGAGGATCACCACCACCCGCAGCTTCTCCGGCAACTCCCCCACCGCATCCCAGAGGTGGGACTGGAACTCGGCCCGCGCCGCCACCTCCTCGACGCTGGGCTCCGGAACGAGGTCGACCGCCGCCAGCTCCCGCCGCGCCCGGCGCCGGTCGGCGCGCTGGCGGTCGAGGGCCAGCCACCAGGAAATGCGGGCGAGCCAGCCGCGAAAGCGCTCACGGTCCCGCAGGAGGTAGAACCGGCGGTAGGCCCGGGTGAAGGCCTCCTGCGCCACCTCTTCCGCGTCCGCCCGGTTGCGCAGAACGCCGTAGGCCACGCGCACGGCCAAGGTCGCGCAGTCGGCGAGCCGGGCCTCGAAGTCGCTCTCTCCCGAGCCACCGAGGCTCACCAGGCTCCCGGGGTAGCGGCCGGCCACCTCATGCATCGCTCCTCCAATGAGCCAGACGCCGCCGAGAGCGGCTCGGTTCACGAAGAGGCGGCGCCGGCCCCGGATAGGATGTGGGTTTCGATGGCCACCGCCACGCCGTCCTCGTCGTTGGTGGGGAGGACGGGCAGACCCAGGCGCCTGAGCTCGGGATCGGCGTTGCCCATGATGAGGCCGAGCCCCGCCCCCTCCAGCATCTCGTGGTCGTTCCAGTTGTCGCCGATGGCCAGGGTCTCCTCGGCCCTGAGCCCCCACCGCTCCTGCAGGAAGGCGAGCGCCTCGCCCTTCCCCACCGAGCCCTGGAGCACGTCCAGGAGGCCCACTCCGCTCTGGGGATAGACGGTGCGCACGACCTTGGCCTCCTCCCCCAGGACCGACTCCAGTCCGGGCCGAAGAGCGTCCATCTCCGCCTGGGGGCCCCCGAACATGACCTGGATGGGAGCCTCCGGGAGCGCGGCCGCGAGGTCTTGGACCGTGGACACGTCGGGAGAGGATCGGTCCAGGTAGTAGGCCACGAGCGTGCTCCCGCGCGCCGAGCTCTGCACGAGCAGCTGCCCCTCGCCGTCGAGGCCGCAGTGGACCACGGGGGTCGCGCCGTGATCGTGGCCGTAATGGACGGCCCGGAGCGCGGCCTCCCGACGCAGCGGCCGGCAGCGGATCACGGCCCCCCGCTCGATGACCAGGGCCCCGTTGTGTAGCACGAGCGGGATCTCGCCCCCCAAGTCCTCCGCCACGCGCCGCGCGGAGGGATAGCGCCGGCCCGTGACCAGGACGAGATGCACGCCCGCCGCCCGCGCCGCCCCGACCGCCGCGCGCGTGCGGGGCGACAGGCCCTTCTCGCTCGTGAGCAGGGTCCCGTCGATGTCGAGGGCGAGGAGCCGGAAGCGAGCTCCCCTCAGCGGCCGCCCCAGATCTCGATCCGCTCGATCACGTCGCCGGGGCGGATCTTGTCCACCACCTCCATCCCGCTCACCACCTGCCCGAAGAGGGTGTAGCCCCCGTCCAGGTGCGGCTGCGGGGAGTGCGTGATGAAGAACTGGCTCCCCCCCGTATCCTTTCCGGAGAGGGCCATGCCCACCGCCCCCCGCCCGTAGGGCCGCTCGCCGATCTCGTCCCGGAGCGTGTAGCCGGGCCCGCCGTTTCCATCGCCGCGCGGGCAGCCGCCCTGGATCACGAAGTTTGGCTCTACGCGGTGGAAGGAGAGGCCGTTGTAGAAGCCACGGCGGGCGAGGGCTATGAAGGAGGCGCACGTCAGGGGGGCTTCCACGGTGTCGAGGTGGATCTCGATGGCGCCGTAGGCCGTGTGGATGAAGGCCCGCGGGGTGAAGAGCGGGAGGCTGGGGACGGGTTCGTAGGGAGCCATGGCCAGCCGGTAGTCCAGGGGGGGGCGCTCCACGCTCTCCGCGCCGGGCGGGGGCGGAGAGGCGTCCCCCCGAGCCTTGAGGGCGGCGGCGGCCTGGGCGCGCACCGGCCGCGCGGGATCGCTCTTCGCGATCTCGAGGAGGGTGGCGTGGGCGGCCTCGTCTTTCTGCACGGCCAAGGCCGCCACCTGGCCCAGCCGGGCGTCGAGGTCGGCGTCCTCCAGGGACCGGCGGTAAGCGGCGAGGAGGGCCGCGGATTGGCCAGGAGCCTTGAGCGCGGCCAGGCCCTCCGCGGCCGCCGCCCGCACCGCGAAGTCCGGATGCTCGAGGTGGCGGCGTAGGGTGTCCACGGCGTCGTTGCCTCGGGCCTTGCGGAGGGCCTCGAGCACCGATGGGAGGACGCGCGTGTCCTCGTCTTTGAGCATCCCCAGGAGAGTGACCAGACTGGCCTCGTCCCCCGCCTCCCCCAGAGCGGAGGCGAGGGCGGCCCGCACTATCCAGTCCGGGTCGGGGTCGAGGCCGGAGAGGACGAGGGCGAACTCCTCGCGGTCGGTGCGGGCGAGGGCGGGCAGGGCGGCGGCCCGGATCCACGCCTCCCGGGCCCCGACGTAGGGCACGATCTTCGAGCCCAGAGCGGGGTCCGGGGGGAGCAGGGCCAGCGCCTTCAGCGCCTCGCGCTTGATGATGAGCGGGGCGGTGGCGAGGGCAGCGGCCACGGCGGGAACCCCCTTGGCGTCGCCGATGGTGGCCAGGCCGCGGAGGGCGGAGACCACCACCCTCTCATCCTTGTCGCGGCTGAGGCTGGCCAGGATCTCGACCGCACTGGCGTCCTTGAGGGCCCCTAGGCCGCGCGCGGCCAGGGCCCGGCTCAGGGGATCGCCGGAGGAGGCGGAAGCGACCAGCACCGGGCGAAGGGACGGCAGCTCGACGCGCATGGCGACGTAGGTGGCCGCCCACCAGTCGAAGCGTGGCCGACCCCCGGCGAGGAGGGCGGTCTCCACGGCTCGTGCGTCCTTGAGGCGGGCCAGGGCTAGGAGTCCCAGGCGCAGCTCTAGCCAGGGATCGGCGGGGCTGCCCGGGTCATCGCCGCGCACGGTCACGAGGCCGGCGCCCTTGGGCACCGCGGCCAGCACGAGCTTGGCCACCTCCCCCGCCGCGCGCGCATCGCCGATCCGACCCAGCGCCTCCGCGGCGCGGCCCCGCACCACGGGGTCCGAGTCGGCGAGGGAGGCGACCAGCCGGTCCACCGCCGAGGTCTCCCCGATGAGGCCCATCGCGAATGCGGACACCTGCCGCACCTCGGGCTCGGGATCGTTCATGAGGTCCACGAGGGTGGGCACGAGCGCGGGGTCGGCAACGCGCCCCGCGGCGAGGGCGGCTCGCCGGCGCAGGCTCCGGTCAGGATCGCGCAGGTAGCGGTCCAGCTCACCCCCCCCCGTGCTCCGCGTGTCCTCGAGGGCAAGGATCCGCGTGAGTTTCTCCGGGCGGCGGCGTGGCGGGGGAGCGACCGCCAAAAGGACCGGCGCGGTCAGGAGAAACAGGAAGGCGGCGCGGCGCGGGAAGGAAAGCGCGGGCATGGAGAGGTCGATTATAGCAAGCGCGCTCTTAGGGGCCGCGTAGGGGGCTCAGGCCACGGCCAGGAGGTCCCGTCCTTCCTGGAGGCCCCGCCGACGCGCCTCCTCGCGGATGCGCGCCCGCGCCCCCGCCTGCCCCACCGCGGCCAGATGGAGGGGTCCCCGGAACGCCGCCGCCGCCTCTACCGAGACCACGGGGGCCCCGTGGATTGACCCCCCGATCTTCCGGGGGTCCACCTCCACAAAGGCCGCCACCTGGTGGCCGTGGCGAGCGAGGGCGCGGGACCAGCCCTTCCCCACCGGCCCCGCCCCCCAGATCACGACCCCTCGGCGCCCGGCCAGGGGCCCGCGCGCGAGGGCCTCAAGCTTCAGGTCCAAGAAGCGGTCGGACGCGTAGCGGGGATCGGTACGGCTGAGCCGATCCGGGCGATCCCGCCAGAGGAGCAGGGTCTTTGCGAGCTTGGCGAAGCGGAGACCCGCCGCGTGCGCGCGCAGCCAAAGATCGTAGTCTTCGGGGCCGTCGAAGGCGCGGTAGCCGCCCAGGGCGAGGAGGGCCGTGGTCCGCATCATCACGCTGGGATGGGCGAGGGGGGACTCCACGAAGAGGTCGCGCGTGATGGCCTCGTGGTCGAGGAGGGAGTTGAGCCAGGCCACGTAGGCGCGCATGCCGTGGTTGCGCGCCCCTCGTTCCGCGAGCAAGCTCACCCGGCAGCCCAGGACGTCGACGCCGGGGTCCGCGGAGAGCCGCGCTACCTGGCGCTCGAGCCGCTCCCGGTGGGCCAGGTCGTCGGCGTCCATGCGGGCCACGAGGGGAGCGCGCGCCTCCCCGAGGGCGGTATTGAGGGCGGCCACCAGTCCCCGGGCTTCCGTCCGTACCACGCGCAGGCGCGGGTCGGTGCGGGCGTGCGCCTCCAGCCGCTCCGCGCTCCCGTCCCGGGAGCCGTCATCCACCGCCACCACCTCGTGGTCCTCCAGGGTCTGCGCGCCCAGGGAGCGCAGGCAGTCCGCGAGGGTGGGGAGGGCGTCGCGCACGGGGAGGAGCACACTGACCCGCGGCATCTCAGGCTTGGCGACCCACGAAGTCGCGGGCCGAGAGGAGGGCGACCTCCGGCGAGCTCCCCTCCACCACGTAGAAGGGGCCGGAGAGGCCCGGCCGCCATCCCTCGCGCGGACCTCGGCGTATCTCCACCAGGTAGCCAGCCGCGTAGCGCACGGGCTCGAGGATCTCGTAGATCCAGATCCGGTGGCGGAGGGTGGCCCGGATGCGCGCGGCCGGGCCTTCGGGGGTGAGCGCGCTCAGGCTGGCCACCTTCGACACTAGGGCGTCAATGGCGGCCAGGCTGTCGGGGGGCACGAAGAGGAACTCGAGGCCGTAGCCCAGGTAGGGCCAGGCCACCTCCCCCGCCTCCCTCACCACGCGGCCGAGGGCGCGCACGCGGCTCATGCCGTCGGGGAGCTGGAACTCGAGGTCCAGGTCCGGGGACTCCGCCAGCCGTACCGGGCTCGCGATCAGCATGCCGTGGACGCTGAGGTTGTAGCTGAGGCCGTAGAAGTGGCCGGTGTTCGAGGTGCGGGGGGTGCCCACGACCTGGCCGTGCACCGGCACCCGAGCCTGCACCCGGCGGGGGACGGCCAAGAGCTTCGCGATCCAAGACTCCAGCCGCGCCGGCTCCAGGGGCCGCCGCAGCACCGCGTTCGCGCCCGCCGCGGACACGATCTCGTCCAGCTCCAGGGGCTCACCCGCGGGGAGGAGGACCAGCACGGACACGTGGCGCGTCAGGGGCAGGGCGCGGATCCGCCGGATGACCTCGGGGAGGGGGAGGTCGGGCAGGAGCGGACCGAGCATCACCAGCCGGGCGCCCCCGCGGCCCAGGTCGTCGATGAGCTCGCGGGCGGAGGCCTTCTCCTCCAGGGCCTCGCCGTTGCGCAGCAGCACGGGGACCTCGAGGACGAGGCTGCGGCTGTCGAGTCCGGCCGCGAGGATGGGAGGCGTCATGGCATAGGGCGGAGAGGGTCAGGTCACGATGCGCTGGCTACTGCGGCGGAGGCGGAAGGCCCGCTGGAAGGCGTCGGGCAGGATCGACTTGAGGCCGAGCAGGGAGGGGACGTGGTCGTAGTAGAGGACGAGGCGGGCGTCCTTGCGCCCACCCCGAGCCACATCCTTGACCACGAAGCCGTAGCGCCCGACCCGCGCCAACGCTCCCGGCAACAGCTCCACGCGACGCGCATCCTTCCCGTAGCCCTGGAGGTAGGCCCGAGGCTCGGTGAGCTTCCGGCGCAGGGTGTCGTTGGTGATGAGATGGGCCTTGGCACGCAGGAAGTCCACCGCCGACATCCGGCGTCGGTCGGCGGGGGCCGCGGTCAGGAGGCGCTCCGCGTCCGCCCCCGTCATGTTCTTGGCCATGTAGTCGAGGTTCAGGGCGTAGATCCTTTCCTCTTTAGAGCCCTGGTCGGCGTAGGTTTCGAGGGCCTTCTTCAGATCGTCGATGCTGAAGGAGAGCAGGTGCTGGGTCGTTCCGTCCGCCACGCTCAGGTCGAGGCCCTGTCCCGTCAGGTCCTGGCCCGGGGGCTGGTAGGTGAGGGAGGCGGCCGCCTCCTTCGCGTCGCCCAGGAGGGACAGACCCGTGGAGCCCCACCCCCCGGCCTCCACCTTGTGCAGACGGTCGACCGCGATGTGGACGGGGACCCCGAGCTTCATCTCCACGATCTCGACGTCCCCCGGGCCGGGGAACGAGCGCACCAGCACGCCCAGGAGCAGCACCAGGAAGAGGACGAGGGGGAGAACGAGGAAACCGAGGAAGCGCAGCTCCACCCCCGCGCGGGGAGGGGCCACGATCCGCCGCACCACGGGCTCGATCTTCCTGAGGCCCTCGTGGGGGGCCACCCGAAAGACGAACTTCTTCAAGAGGACGCCGTCGTCGCCGAAGAAGGAGGCCAGGCTCTGGGCCATGGGCGTGGCCTTGACGCCGTTGGCGGCGCGCACCATATCCAGGACCAGCCCCGGGGCCGGCTCCCGCGCGCCGGGGGCCTCCCCTTCCTTGGCCGCCTCCCCCACCAGGATCACGTAGAGGGGGACCTTCATCTCCCCGATCAAGCCCAGGAGCTTCTTGGCCACGAAGGCTTTTAGGTCCTCGCCCTTGGGGACCCCCATGTCCTCCCAGTCCTGCGCGCTCGGGTCCAGGAGGGCGTCGGTGAGCAGGATGATGCGAAAGTCGGTGCTCGGGGGGTACTCCCGGATGAGCTCCCGGGCCCTGGCGAATGCGAAGTAGAAGTCCGTCCATTGCCCGTTGTTGCGGTACTTGGTGACGTCGTCCACGAAGATCTCGTGCCGACCGCCGAAGAGGATCATGCGGTAGCGCTGCCCTTTGAGGAAGGTGAACATCTTCTCCAGCGCCGCCACCCGCTTCTCGTCGGGATCGAGGGGGGGCAGGGAGGCGGAGTTGTCGATGAGGAATAGGATGAGGGGCCCCTCGGGAGCGGGAGCGGCCGCGGAGGGCGTCATCTTGGGGCTCGGGCTCGCGGCCATCAGCAGCAGGCCGAGGAGAGGCAGGGCGTCCATACTCCGGCCCGCATTCTACTACGCCCGTCGTGGCCGCCTTCGATCGGTATAATCCCCAGACATGAAAGCGGGAATCATCGGACTTTCCTCCGTCGGCAAGAGCACCCTCTTCCAGCTCCTTACGGGAGCGGCCGCTCCCGCCGCGGGACGACCCGAGGCCCGGGTGGGGATCGCCCGCGTCCCTGACCCCCGCGTCCATGCCCTGGCCGAGATGTACAAGCCCAAGAAGAGCACTTGGGCCACCGTGGAGTACGTGGACGTGCCCGGAGTGGCCAAGGGGGAGGGCGCCGCCCTCGTTGACCTCCCCGCCTTGCGGGGGGTGGATGCCCTCCTGCACGTGGTGCGCGCCTTCGCGTCCGAGACCGTTGCCCACCCCGACGGCTCCGTCGACCCCCTCCGCGACGCCAAGATGCTGGAGCTGGAGCTGATCCTGGCCGACCTCGGCGCCGTGGAGCGACGCCTCGAGCGCCTGGAGGGGAACATCAAGAAGGCCAAGAAGCCCGAGGACGTGGCCGAACGCGCCGTCTTCATTAAGATGAAGGACTGGCTGGAGGGGGAGCGGCCGCTGCGCGAGCTGGTGCTGGAGGAGGACGAGCGCCGACGCCTGCGCAGCTACTCCTTCCTCTCCGAGAAGCCTGTCCTCCTGGTGGTGAACCTGGGGGAAGACGGGATCCGGGGGGCGGCAGCCTTTCTCGAGAGCTCCGGCCTCGTCAACTTAGCGGCCCGCCCCGGCCTCGCCCTCTGCCCCGTCTCCGCCCCCATCGAGGCCGAGATGGGCCTGCTCTCCCCCGAGGACGCCCGCGCCTTCCGGGAAGACCTCGGCCTCAGCGAGCCCGGCTTGGACCGGGTGATCCAGACATCCTACGCGCTGCTCGGGCTCATCTCCTTCCTGACCGCGGGGGACGACGAGTGCCGGGCCTGGACCATCCGCCGCGGGACCCGCGCGCAGGTGGCGGCGGGAACCATCCACTCCGACATCGAGCGCGGCTTCATCCGGGCGGAGGTGGTGGCTTTCACGGACCTCATGAGCGCGGGCTCCCTCGCCGCCTGCCGGGAAAAGGGGACGCTGCGCCTGGAGGGGAAGGACTACGAGGTCCAGGACGGCGACGTCATCAATTTCCGGTTCAATGTCTGAAGCGGCCAAAAGCGGCGGGACCCGATTTGGAGTCCAAAGGGGGTGCGTGGCACCCTGACTCGCACACATGACGGCCGCTACGGCCAGGAGGGCCGGACGTAGACGCGCGGCGGGCGGCCAGAGCCCCGCCGACGCCCTGGCGTACGCCGCGAGAGCCGTGAACGGCACGCCGTTGACGCCGATTCCTTCGATTTCCTTTTCCGGGCGTGGGCGCTGATGGACTGTCCCGCCTGTCATCGCCCCCTCAGCCGGGTGCGGCCGCGATGCCTCTACTGCGGGGCGGCCGTGCCCGCCGACCTCCTGGCCGCCGCGGCCCCGACACCCGCTCCCGCCGTTCCCGCCCCCGAGCGCCTGCTCCTCGTGCTCGACCTCTCGAGGGTCACCGCGGAGACGCTGGCCCCGGCCCTCGGCTTGCTCCCCGCCGAGGCGGCCCGGCGCGTGCGGCGTGGAGGCTACCAGCTCCACCGCATCGCCTTTAGGGAAGCCGCGTCCACGGAAACGGACCGGCTGCGGGGGGCCGGGCTCTTCGTGATTGAGGTGCCGGAGGCGGAGGCCCACGTGCGGCCCCTCCTGGCCAAGGGCGGCACGCAGGATGCGGACGGGCTGAGCCTGCGGGCCGAAGGGGGAGCCCTGCGGGTCTCCCCCGGCCAGGTCCTCCTGGTGGTTCGGGGCCCGATCGCCCGCGAGTACCAGGCGCTTCCCACCCACAGGCGGGTCTCGGCCGCCCGGCCCGAGGAGGGCCACCGGATCCACCTCCACCTTCGGGGCGAGCCGCGGCCGCTCGAGCTGGACCCCGCGAACTTTGAGTTCGGACGCGCGCCCACGGCGGGGTCCTCGCTGCTGGAGCTGAACGCTTGGGTCGAGGCCATCGCCCCCGAGGCCCCCCGCGACGAGGCCTTCCGCCAGGAGCCCCCGGCCTTGAGCCTGGCCGCGCCCGCGGAGAGGGAGGTCGCGGCCCGCGCGCTAAACCCCCCGCGCGAGAAGGAGCCCCCCCCGATCCTGGAGAACCTCGAGCAGTTCCGCTTCTATTCCGCGTGGCGCGCGGCCGTGGAGCGAAGGCGTTGAGGGAGGGATGGGGACGGCGCGACGTCCTGCTCCTCGCCCTCCTGGCCCTCTTCCCGCTCCTGGCCTACGCCCCGGCCTGGACGCAGGGGCGGCTCTTGGGTCCGGGCGATGGGGCGGCCCTGCACTACCCGCTCCGGACCGAGGTCTGGCGGGCCTATGACCGCGGCGAGGTCCCCTCCTGGAACTCCGGGATCTTCTCCGGCACGCCCCTGCTCTCCTCCTATCGGCCAGGGGCCTTCTACCCGCCCATGGCCCTCCTCTTCCTCCTCCCTCCCTTCACCGCCTTTCAGGTGCTCGTTCTCTTGTCGCTCTCCGCGGCCTCTGTCCTGACCTTCCTCTACGTGCGACGCCTGGGCGGAGAGCGGGCGGGGGCGTATGTTTCCGCGCTCGCCTTCGCCCTCGGCCCCTACCTCGTCGGGCACCTGGGCGACACCGCCACCATCGTCGCGGCTCCCCCGCTCCTCCTGGTCTTGCTGGCCGCGGAGGCACACATGGCGGACGCGGGCCGCGCGATCCGCCTCGCCGCGGCGGTGGCCTTGCTCCTCCTCGCCGGCTCGCCGGAGGCGGCCCGCGCGGGAGGGGCTCTCCTCCTCGGCCGCCTGGTGGTGGGCCACGTTTTTGCCCGCGGCGTTCCCGGCCCCTCCTTGCGGGCCAGCGGGCTCGCCCTTCTCTCGGGCGTCCTCCTGGCCGCCCCCCAGCTCCTGCCCACCCTCATGGCCGCCCGCGAGGCCGGCCCCCCCCCGACCGGGCTGGCCACGGCGGAAGTCGGCGTCCTGCCGGGGGTGACCGGCTTCGTGCTCCGCTACGTGTCCCACACCCCCGCCCCCGCGCTGGCCCTGGCCGCCCTGCCCCTCGCCCTCGCCCGGCCCAGCGTCCGCGTGCTGGGCCTCGCCCTCGCGGCATGCCTCGCCCTTCAGGGAAGTCGGGAATCCCTCTCCGCGCCGGGAGCGGCCGCCCTCGTCTTCGACCTCGCACTCGCGGTCCTGGCCGGCCTCTCTCTCTCCACCCAATGGGTGGCGCGGCGGGAGGGGCTGGGCCGGCGGATGCGGGCCCACTTCCTGCTCGCCGCCCTGGCCTCCGCCGCCGCCCTCTCCGTGGCGGCGGCCGTGGTCGGTCCCCTGCCCCAGACCCTGGCCGGCGCGGTGGGCGTTCTCGCTCTGGCCCTCATCCTTTATTTCACCCTCGCGGAGTCACCCAACCCCGTGAAGGCCTACCTCTGGCTGCTGCCCCTCAGCGTGTCCTTCCTCCTCCAGCCCCACGGCCGCGAGGCCTGGGCGGGAGCGCCCACCCAAGGAGACCTCCTGCGCGGCACGCCCACCCGCGAGGCCATCGACCGGGCCATGGCGGGACGGCCGGAGGAGCGGATCCTGGCCCTCGTCCGGGAGTGGCCGCGGGAGGAGGCCAGCGACCTCGCCTACGCCAACCTGGGCGCGCTCGCGGGACGCCGGAACGCCAACGGCTACGACCCGCTCGTCCCCCGGCTGCGGCTCTCGGTCTTCGACGGGATGGACGCAGGGGGGGCCCTGCCCGCCGGCTTCTTCCGCACCGACCCCGGGCGCCTCGAGCTCCTGGGTGTCCGCTGGGTGGAGGTGCCCTCCTCCGCTCTCACCACGACCGCGGATCCCGAGGGGCTCGGCGATCTCGTCGACCTCCCCCTGGAGCCGGAGCGCCCCCGCTTCTTTCCCCTTCCCCTCACCCGCGCCACCGAGGTCCGCCTCTCCTCTTGGCTCTCCTACGCGGTCGAGGTGCCCCAGGAGACGCCGGTCGCGGAGGTGCTCGTGCGGCTGGCCACCGGACGCGAGGTAGCGCTCTCCTTCCGGGCGGGGGTCGATACCGCGGAGTGGGCTTACGACCGGCCGGACGTGCTCCCGCGCGTGCGCCACCAGCGCGCGCGGGTCCTGGAGAGCTTCCCCGGCCCGGAGGGCGGCTTTGAGGGCCATCACTACAAGGCCATCCTCATGCTCCCCGCCCGCTATCTCTTGGACGGGGTCCGCATCCGAACCCTCCCCGGCCCCTGGCGGCTTTCCCTCGGACGACTGGGGGTCTTCGACGCGGTCAAAGGGCGCGCGGTTGCGGTCTCCGTTACCGGGGCCTACCTGAGCGACACCGTCCGGCTCCGCGAGGCCGCGGCCACGCCCCTCGTCAAGCTCTACCAGGTGCTGCGCGGCCTCGGCCCCGCCCGGGTGGTGGACGGCCTCCGCCGCTTCCCCGAGGAGGAGGCGCTGCTCAGCGCCCTGCGCGCACCGACCCGCGCCGGCATCGACTCGCGCCGGGAAGCCCTGATCACGCTGGCGGACGCGCAGGGGGTGGTTGTGCCCGAGGAGGGCCGCCGCACGATGCGGGCGGAGGTGGTGCGGGCGGTGGGGACCCGCCTCGAGGTGCGCGCGGAGGGGGCCGGCGTCCTGGTCATCACGGAAGGATGGGACCCCGGGTGGTCGGCAGAAGTGGACGGGGTGGGAGCCCGGATCCTCCGGGTCAACGGCACCCACATGGGGGTAGTGCTGTCGGCGGGGACGCACCGGATCGTGCTCCGCCATCACGCGCGCGGACTCATGGCGGGGACGCTGCTGGCCGCTCTTGGTGCGGTGGGCCTCCTTCTGGCCCGCCGCGGGTGGCGCATTTGACCCTCCGCGAGCACGCGTGCTACGGTCGCCCATTCTCCGGCGCGCGGGCGTCGCGACCCGCCGCCGGCTGGAGCATCCCCGCTTGACTGCGTCCCGACCCAGCCTGTCCATCTTCTTCCCGGCTTACAACGACGCCGGCACCATCGCCAGCCTCGCCCTCGTCGCCCACATGACGGCCCGCACCCTCACCGACGATCACGAGGTGATCGTGGTCGACGACGGGAGCCCCGACCACACCGGCCAGATCCTGGACGAGATGACGCGGCATTTCCCCTGGCTCAAGGTGGTGCATCACGACAAGAACCGGGGCTACGGGGGCGCTCTGCGCACCGGCTTCCGCACCGCTTCGAAGGAGCTCATCTTCTACACAGACGGGGACGCGCAGTACGACCCCCGGGAGATGGTGAAGCTCCATGCCGCCCTCCTGCCGGGGGTGGACTTCGTGAACGGATACAAGATCTGGCGGCATGACCCCCTGCACCGGTTCATCATCGGAAAGATCTACCACTGGTTCGTGAAGCTCGCCTTCGGACTCAGGCTCCGGGACGTGGACTGCGACTTCCGCCTGATGCGGCGGGAGGTCTTCCGCAAGGTGGAGCTCACCCGCTCCTCCGGCGTTATCTGCGTCGAGCTCATGAAGAAGGTGCAGGACCACGGCTTCCGCCTGGCCGAGGTGCCCGTCCACCACTACCACCGCACGTACGGGAAGAGCCAGTTCTTCAACTTCCCGCGCGTGGCCCGCACCCTGGTGGATCTGACCCGGCTCTGGTGGGAGCTCGTGGTGCGCCGCGACCACCTGAAGGAGGCCCCCGCTCCCGTCCGCGAGCCCGCCCCCGACCCCAAAGAGCGCTGATGGCGGACCACCGGGACTTCTACCGGGGCCGGAGAGTCCTCGTCACGGGCGGTCTCGGCTTCATCGGCAGCAATCTCTGCCGGGCCCTGGCCGACCTGGGGGCGGAGGTCCTGGCCGTGGACAGCCTGCTCCCCGACTACGGCGGGAACCTTTTCAACCTCGCCGGCTACGAGCAGCGGGTGCGCATCAACATCGCCGACGTGCGCGGCCACGGCATGGAGTACCTGGTGCGGGACCAGGAGGTGCTCTTCAACCTGGCCGGGCAAGTGAGCCATCTGGATTCCATGAACGACCCCTTCACGGACCTGGAGATCAACTGCCGGAGCCAGCTCTCGATCCTGGAGTCGGTCCGCAAGAGCAACCCCGGGGTGAAGATCGTCTACGCGGGCACCCGCCAGGTCTACGGCAAGCCGATGCGGCTGCCCGTGGACGAGAGCCACCTCCTGAACCCGGTGGACGTGAACGGGATCAACAAGATCTCGGGGGAGTTCTACCACCTCGTCTACCACTCGGTTTACGGCATCCGGGCCTCCTCCCTGCGCCTCACCAACACCTACGGCCCCCGGCAGCTCATCAAGCACAACCGACAGGGCTTCATCGGCTGGTTCATCCGCCAGGCCGCCTTGGGCGAGCAGATCCAGATCTTCGGCGACGGGCGCCAGAAGCGCGACTTCAACCACGTGGACGACGTGGTAGACGCCTTCCTCCGCGCGGGGGCCATGGACGCGGCCGACGGGCAGGTTCTGAACCTGGGCTCGTCCCCCCCCGTCGCGCTCTTGGACTTGGTGAAGCTCATGATCGAGGTGGCGGGCGCGGGGTCCTTCATCCTCACCCCCTTTCCCCCCGAGCGGAAAAGGATCGACATCGGCGACTTCTACGCGGACACCACCAAGATCCGGAAGCTGCTGGGCTGGGAGCCGCGGGTGGCGCTCCGCCAGGGGCTCGCGGACAGCATCGCCTTCTACCGCGCGCACAAGGAGCATTACCTTTGACCGTCCCCTTCGTGGACCTGAAGGCGCGGGTGGCCGCCCTGCGGGGGGAGTTGGACGGCGCCCTGGCCCGGGTGCTCGACTCCGGCCGGTTCATCCTGGGGCCGGAGGGGGAGGCCCTGGAGGAGGAGCTGGCCCGAGCGCTCGGGGCCGAGCACGCGGTGGGGGTGGCCAGCGGCACCGACGCCCTCCACCTGGGCCTGGCCGCCCTGGGGGTGGGGGCGGGGGACGAGGTCGTGACCTCGCCCCTCTCCGCCGCCTTCACCGCTCTGGCCATCGTGGCCGCGGGTGCTCGGCCCGTCTTCGCCGACCTCGACCCCCTGACCCTCAACATCTCCCCCGAGGCCACGGAGCGGGCGGTGACGCCGAGGACCAAGGCCATCGTGCCCGTCCATCTCTACGGCCATCCCGCGGACATGGACCCCATCCTGGCCCTGGCCCGCGACCGCCGCCTCCACGTCCTGGAGGACGCCTGCCAAGCGCACGGGGCTCTCTACAAGGGCCGGCCGGTGGGCACCCTGGGGGGGCTGGGGGCCCTCTCCTTCTATCCCACCAAAAACCTGGGCGCGCTCGGCGATGGGGGGGCCCTGCTCGTGGCGGACCGATCACTAAGGGACCGCCTCCGCCGCTTGCGCAACGGCGGCCAGAGCGACCGCTACCGGCACGAGACGCTGGGCGCCAACAGCCGCTTGGACGAAATGCAGGCCGCGATCCTGAGGGTCGGGCTCCGCCACCTTCCGGCCTGGACAACGAGGCGGCGGGCCCTGGCCGCCCTCTACTCTTCCGCGCTTCAGGGCGCGGGGGTGACCCTGCCCCGCGAGCAGCCCTACGCGCACGCGGTCTATCATCTCTACGTGGTCCGCCATCCTCGGCGCGACGCCCTGGCCGCGTCCCTTAAGGAGCGCGGGGTGGGCACCCTCATCCACTATCCCATCCCCCTCCATCTCCAGCCCGCTTTCTCCGACCTGGGTGGACGGGAGGGCGACTTTCCGGTGGCGGAGAGAGCGGCCCGGGAGATCCTCTCCCTGCCCCTCTACCCCGAGCTCAGCGACGCCCAAGCCCAGGCGGTGGCGGCGGCCGTGCGCGAGGCCACCGCCCACCCCACGGTCGGTGCGGGGTGAGGGGCCGGATCCTGGTCGTGGTCCCCACCTACAACGAGCGGGAAAACGTGGGCCCGCTCATCCGCGAACTCCTCGCCCAGGGGGAGGAGATCGACGTCTGGGTGGCCGACGACGGCAGCCCCGACGGCACCGGGGAGGCCGTCCGCGCCGCGGGGGCCGAGTTCCCCGGGCGGGTGGAGCTCCTCGAGCGCAGGGAGAAGGGGGGACGGGGTGCGGCCGTGATCGCGGCCTTCAAGCGGGGCCTGGCCGATCCCCGCCGCTACCGGATCCTCTTCGAGATGGACGCCGATTTTTCCCATCATCCCCGGGAGATTCCCAAGTTTCTGGAGAGGCTCGAGGCCTGCGACATGGTCATCGGCTCCCGCTACGTCCCGGGGGGGGGAACGTCGGAATGGGGCCTCGCGCGGGCCGTCCTCTCCTGGCTCGCCAACAAGTACATCGCGCTCGTGGCCGGCGTCCCCGTTCGGGACACCACCAGCGGATACCGCGCCTATCGTCGCGAGGTCCTGGAGGCCACGGACTTCGACCGCATCAAGATCAAGGGCTACGTGGTCCACGGGGAGATGGCCTACCAGGCCTGGATCCACGGGTTCCGGCTGGGCGAAGTGCCCATCCACTTCAAGAACCGGGCGCGGGAAGCCTCGAAGCTGACCGGCCAGGAGATCTACATGGCCCTCGCCAACTTCGCTCTCCTGCGTTTCCGCTACGGCTTCCGGCCCCGGAAGCGGCCGGCCCCCGACCGCCTCTGGACGTGAAGACCCTCGTATTCTGGGGAGGGGGATCCCCCGACCGGGCCCGGCGCCATCACCGGGAAGGGGCGGTCTTCGTGCTCTGGGGCGAGAAGCGGGGCGCGCTGGACGCCGCGTCCATTCCCTTCCGGACCGCCGACCTCGCCCCCGCCCAGGCGGAGGGGGTGGAGCGGGCGGCCCTGCGGTGGAGCCGGGCCTGGCCCCGCATCCCCCTCGTGGACGGGCGGAGTTTCCGCGAGCTTCTGGAATGGAAGGGACTGAGCCTGGCCGACCTCCTCGATGACTTCTGGCGCGCGTCCCCAAGGCTCGGGGACTACGTGCGCCTCATCGAGACCGTCGAGCTCCTTCTGGAACAGGAGACGCCCGACGAGGTGGAGGCGGTGGGCCTCAAGGGGCCGACCGCGCTGCTCCTCGGCCGGGCCTGCACGCGGCGCGGGATCCTCTACCACGGCCCCCAGCCCCGGCCCTTTGGGGCGGGCGGGGGGGCCGCGTTCCGGGGCCGGGTGCAGGCCCTGGCCACACTCGCCCGCTCCCTCCGGGCGTCGTTCTCCGGGGGTCCGCCTGCCCCCGCGTGCGGCGGCCGGGCGGTGGCCCTCCTCTTCCTTTCCGCCGATGAGGGGCAGGCCTCGCTCGCGCGCGCGGCCGGCGCGGATACCCTTCTCTGCCCCTTCGCGGTCACGGTGGGGGCAAGGACCCCGCGACCCTCCCTCGCGGACTACCCGGCGCTCCGGGAGGTGCGGGCGGTCTCCCGGCGTTTGCGGGAGACCTGGGGCCGGCTCCGCCGGAGCCCCGCCCTGGGCGATGCCTTCAGCCACCGCGGGGTTGCCTTCGCCGACCTGGCCCGGCGCGACCTGGCCGAGCTGATGCTCGTCTGGCTCCCCCGCGCGGTCTCCCGGTTCGAACAGGCGATCGCCGTCCTGCGCGCCGTCCGCCCCGCGGTAGTGTGCCTGGGGAGGGCGCCCGGCCCCCTTCTCCTCGCCTGCCGCGCGGCCGCGGTCCCTACCGTGGAGCCGCGGGCGGGGGAGACGGGGGAGAGCCTCCTCGCCCGCCTGCGGGCTGCGGCCGGCGCGCCCGCGGGGGCGGCGTGATAGCTTCTTAGCCATGCGACCGACCACGTTCAGCCTGGGGGCGCGGCAGGTGGGAGAGGGCCAGGCCTGCGTGATCGTGGCCCGGGTGGCCTCCGCCCACGAGGGCTCTGCGGAGACCGCCCAGCGCATGATCGAGGCCGCCTTCAAGATGGGGGCGGACGCGATCCAGTTCCAGATCTTCCGGTCCGAGCTGCTCGTGGTTCGGCGCCACCCGGGCCGGCGGAACCTGGACGCGGTCGAGCTCAGCGCCAAGGAGTGGCGGGGGGTGCTCAAGGCGGCCAAGGCCTCGGGCCTGGCCGTGCTCGCGGAGGCCCTTGACCACGCTAGCCTGGAGCTGGCGGCGGAGGCGGGAGTGGACGCGCACCAGGTCCACACCACGGACATGGAGAACCCGGAGTTCATACGCGCGGTGGGGAGCCTGGGCCGGCCCGTTCTCCTGACCGTGGGGGCGGTGCCGGAGGCGGTCGTGCGGGAGGCCTGCGACCTCGTGGGGGGCCCGCTGGGGCTGCTCCACGGTCTGCCCACCGTGCCCGCCCCGCTGGAGGAACTGCGCTTCCGCGACCTCCTGGCCTTGAAGGAGTCCTACCGAGTTCCCGTGGGCTTCTTGGACCAGACCGACGGGGGGAGTGCCTTCGCCCTCCTGGCCCCCGCCCTCGCCGCCGCCCAGGGCGCGGACCTCGTGGAGAAGCCTTTCACCCTGGACCGCTCCCTAAAGGGCCCCGATTACCAGCCCTCCCTGAGCCCCGAGGACTTCTACCGCATGGTGGAGCTGCTGCGGCAGGCGGAGCGGGCCCGGGGGGACGGGGCGGCGGCGGAGAGCGAGGGCGCCCGCCGCCTGCGGCGGCAGATGGCGCGCTCCATCGTGGCCGGGGGCCTCATCCCGCGGGGGGAGGTTCTGACCGCGCCCATGCTGGCCTTCAAGCGCACGGACGCGCGCTTCGAGCCCGGCTTCCCGCCCCGGGAGGCCCACCGCGTGATCGGGCGCCGGGCCGCCCGTCCCATCCAGGCCGACGAGACCATACGGGAGGACATGCTGGAATGAAGACCCTCATCACAGGCGGGGCCGGCTTCGTGGGCAGCCACCTCGCGGAGGCGCTCCTCGCCCGCGGCGACGAGGTCTACGTCCTCGACAACCTCTCCACCGGCTCCATCGAGAACATCGAGCACCTGAAGGGCCAAGCCCGCTTCCACTACGCGATCGAGAGCATCATGAGCGAGCCCGTCACGGCCGAGCTCGTGGACCGGGTGGAGGTGGTCTACCACCTGGCGGCGGCGGTGGGGGTGCGGTTGATCGTCGAGAGTCCCGTGAACACCATCGAGACCAACGTGCACGGGACGGAGATGATCCTGAAGCTCGCGAACAAGAAAAAGAAGAAAGTGATCGTGGCCTCCACCTCCGAGGTCTACGGCAAGGGGGAGGTGGTCCCCTTCCGGGAGGACGCCGACCTCGTGATGGGCCCCACCAGCAAAGGGCGCTGGAGCTACGCCTGCAGCAAGGCCATCGACGAGTTCCTGGCCCTGGCCTACCACAAGGAGAAGCGCCTGCCCGTGGTGGTGGTGCGCCTCTTCAACACCGTGGGTCCGCGGCAGACGGGTCGCTACGGCATGGTCATCCCCAACCTGGTGAAGCAGGCCCTGCTCGGGCACCCCTTGACCGTGTACGGGGACGGCACCCAGAGCCGCTGCTTCACCTACATCAGCGACGTGGTGGGGGCCCTGATCCGGCTGGCGGAGGTCAAGGAGGCGGTGGGCGAGGTCTTCAACATCGGCAACGACGGCGAGGAGATCACGATCATGGACCTGGCCCGCCGGGTCAAGACCCGCACCGGCACCAAGAGCGAGATCGTGCTCGTCCCCTACGCCACCGCCTACGAGGAAGGCTTCGAGGACATGCAGCGCCGGGTGCCCGACCTCTCCAAGATCCGGGCCCTCATCGGCTACGAGCCCCGCGTCCAGCTGGACGAGATCCTGGAGCGGGTCGTCGCCTACTTCACCTCCGACCAAGCCCGTTCGTGAACACCGCCGAGTACGAGCGGATGTTCGAGGCGGAGGAGACCCAGTGGTGGTACGCGGGGATGCGCGCCATCGGCCTCGCCCTCCTCGATCCGCCCCTGGCCCGCCTCAAGGACCACGGCCGGCCGCCCCTCATCCTGGACGCGGGCTGCGGGACGGGGCTTAACCTCCGCTACCTCGGGGAGCGCGGCCGGGCCCTGGGCGTGGACCTCTCCCCGGAGGCGCTCCGCTTTTGCGGACGCCGGGGGGTGAGCGCGGCCCGGGCCAGCCTCTTGGCCCTTCCCTTCCCGGAAGGGGTCTTCGACTGCGTCACCTCCTTCGACGTGCTCTACCACGCCTGGGTCACGGACGATTCTGTCGCGACCCGGGAGCTGGTCCGCGTGCTGCGGCCGGGCGGCCTCCTCCTCCTGCGCGTGCCCGCCCTCCGCATGCTGTGGGGCGCGCACGACCAGGCCGTCCACTCCCGGCACCGCTACCGACGCCGCGAGGTCTTCTCCCTGCTTACCTCGGCCGGCCTCGAGGTCGAGCGCATCAGCTACTGCAACACCCTGCTCTTCCCGATCGTGGCCTTGCGCCGCTCCCTCGACCGCCTGACCGGCCGGGAGGGCTCGGACGTGGGCTTCCTCCCCGCCCCCCTGGAGTGGGCCTTTCGCAAGGCCCTGCTCGCGGAGGCCGCGCATCTGACCCGGGGGCGGGGCCTGCCCTTCGGAGCCAGCCTCGTCGCGCTCGGTCGCAAGCCCGCCTGACGGGGTGCCGGTTTCCGGGGCCCCCCGGTTACAATCCTCGCGTGAGGGGCCGGTGAACGAGGAGCAGGAACGCTTGGCGCAGAGGCTGCGCCGGGTCCGCGAGGAGGTGCGCGAGCGCGCGCTGCTCGAGCGCGATCCGGGGAGCGTGCTGCCCCCCGCCCTCTTGCCCCGCTCCCCGGAGCCCCGACCGGACGCGTCCGCACCGCCGGCGGAGGCGGCACCTCCCCCGCCCGACCCCGCGGCCGTGAACGCCCTCTGGCGGGCCGAGCCCCCGGACGCGCCGCGCAGCCTCTGGAGCCGGCTCGCGGCCCGGCTCCTCCGCCCCCGCCTGGAGGCCCAGGTGGCCTTCAACGCCCGCCAGGTCCAACTGGACAACGAGATCCTGGCCTACCTCGACGCGCGGTTCGCGGCCACCCACCGCCATTACGACGCGGTGCTCGGCCTGACCGGCCGCCACCTGACGGACATCGACGAGCGCCACCTGATCCTCCAGGAGGAACTGGTGGCCCATGTCCACGACCTCATCCGGCGGATCGACCTCGTTCTCGCGGAGGTGGAGCGCGGGCGCGTGAGCGGGGAGTCCGCGCTCAGGGACGTGCGGGCCCGACTGCGTCTTCTGGAGGAGCGGCTCCCCCGCGGATGAAGACGGTTCTGGTCTGCGCCGTCCAGGCCCCCTTCACGCTCGGGGGGGCGGAGATCCTGGTCGGAGAGCTGAGGGTCAACCTGGAGCGTCGCGGCTTCGAGGTCGACGTGGTCAACATTCCCTTCCACGGCCATCCCGTCTCCGAGCTGGTGCGGCAAGCCCTGGTCTGGCGGCTCCTGGAGGTCAGGGAGTCGAGCGGGAGGCGGGTGGACCTCGTGATCTCCACCAAGTTCCCGAGCTACCTGGTGCGCCACCCCCGCAAGGTGGTCTGGCTCTTCCACCAGCACCGAGAGGCCTACGACCTCCACGGCACCGAGTATTGCTCCTTCACGGAGAGCCCCGAGGACCAGGAGGTGCGGGCCGCGATCAAGACCATGGACGAGACGGCCCTCTCCGAGAGCCGCTCCGTCTTCACCATCTCGCGCAACGTGGCCGACCGTCTCTCGCGCTTCAACGCCCTCTCCGGTACCCCGCTTCATCCGCCCCCCCACCACCTGGGCCGCTATCGCACGGACGCCTATGGGGACTACCTCTTCTATGCGGGCCGCCTGGACCGCTTGAAGCGCCTGGACTTGGCGCTCGACGCCCTGAAACGGGTGCGGAGCGGGGCGCGCCTGAAGATCGCGGGCACGGGCCCCCTGGAGGGGGAGCTCCGGAAGCAGATCGCGCGCCTGGGCCTCGGGGACAGGGTGGACATGCTCGGTTTCGTCCCCGGGGAGACGCTGCTCGAACTCTACGCGGGCTGCCGGGCCGCCTACTACGCCCCCTTCGATGAAGACTACGGCTACGTGGCCGTGGAGTCCTTCCTCTCCAAGAAGCCGGTGGTCACCACCCGCGACGCGGGGGGCCCGCTGGAGTTCGTGACCGACGGGGAGACCGGCTTCGTGGCCGCGCCCGGACCGGAGTCGATCGCGGAGGCCATCGATTCGCTGTGGACCTTGCCCCTCCCCCGCCTGCGCGAGATGGGCGAGGAGGGCCGGCGGAGGGTCGAGGACATCACGTGGGACCGCGTGATCGATTGTCTCACCGCGGACCTGAGGTGAGGCGGTAGCCTTAGAGCGGCGCTAGAGTCTGATATCGTCTGCCTCATCGAGAGGTCTCCATGACCTGGGACAAGCGCCATGTTCCCTACGATCCGAGGCGGCCCTCCCTCTATCGCCCCGGAGACGCCGACGACTTCTTTACGCGGACCGGGGGCTGGGGCCAAGCGGCTCTTTGCGCCGAACTGTCGCGGCTCTCGTACTGCAATGATGCCGACCGACGGACGCGGAGCTTGGCGCGGGTCGGGCTCGAGGAGCAGGAGTTTCTCGATGTGGAGGGAACGCGGACCCTCATCGCCCGGGACGCGGCCCGCGTATTCGTCGCCTTCCGCGGGACGGACAATCCCAAAGCCCTTCTCCAGGACCTGAACGCACTGCCGGTCTCTTGGGAGCAAGGCGGCCGGGTTCATAAGGGCTTTGTCAGCTATTTGCGCCCGGTTCGCGACGCCCTGGCCCGGATTGTGGACGCGGCCAGAGGGCGCGAGCTCTTCTTCACCGGGCACAGCCTGGGTGCGGCGGCCGCGACCCTTTGTCTAAGCCTCTGGCCGAAAGCGACCCTCTACACGTTCGGCTCGCCCCGCGTTGGGGACGCGGCGTTCGTGGCCACCCTGCCCGCGGACCGGGTCCAGCGCTTCGTCGACTGCTGCGACCTCGTCTGCCGGGTCCCTCCGGAGAACTTGCAGTACGCCCACGTGGGTGCGCTCCGTTACATCGACCATGACGGCCTCCTTTCCGCCCCGCTCGGCCCGGAGGAGATCGAGGCCGACCAGCGAGCCGGCCGCTGGGCCTATCGACTCCGGTACGCCTGGGTCTTCTGGATGAACGTCCTCATCCGCGATTTGGCGGATCACGCACCCGTTAACTACGTGGTGGCGGTCTGAACCCTTTTTTTGCACGCGAAATGAAAGGCCGGGGGTGGCCTAAAGCGGCGCCCGCGAGGCTCCTCTCGTGTCTGGGCGTATCCCTAGTTTTCTTGGGTTGCAGCCCTATGAAAACGACACACGGTGTTCCGAACCTGGTCGAGGTTGGTCCGGGCCTCCTACGCGGCGGCCAACCGAGTGCCGAGGGGTGGAAATGGCTCAAGGAGGAAAAAGGCGTCACCGCCGTGGTCAAGCTCAACTATGAGTCCGAGGGCTCGGACGACGAGGCGAGAGGGCTTGGCCTGCGCGTCATCGTCAATTCCATTCAACCCGCGGGGCTGGATGGGAAGAGTCCGGAGGCGATCCTGAATGCGGCCATGGAGACTCGAGTCGTTCCGTCCGATGAGTCCATAGCGAGCGCGGTGCGGGCAATGGATGCGCACCCGGGCGTGATGTATGTGCACTGCACCCACGGCCAGGACCGCACGGGGCTCGTGGTGGGCGTCTACCGGGTGCTGCACGACGGTCTGACCAAGGATGATGCGTACCGGGAGATGCTCGATAATCATTTCCACGCGGGTCTGCACGGTCTGCACGAGTTCTGGGAACGGTTCGACATCGTTCGCTGGCAAGTCCTGCGCTCGTCTTGGAAGGAGTCGCCCGCGAGCCCGTAGGGAGGCGACCGCCGCCCTAGGGTTCCCCGGCGCCCGTGGCGAAGCAAGGGAGGACCGGAGACGGCGCGCACCGGCCACGTGAGGGTGTGACATGAAATACATGATGTTGACGTGCTCCCGCGAGGCGCCGAAAGGGCCTTCGCCAAGGTTGGAGGACCAAGAATCATGAGAACAACCCTGTTGCTTCGCGTGGCCTCCGTTACCTCCCTGCTCTTCGCGGCGGGACACACCCTGGGAGGCACGCAAGAGTGGTCGCCGATGGGGGAGACGGACGTGCTCCAGGCCATGAGGACGCATCGCTTCGACGTCATGGGTTTGAGCCGGACGTATCTGGACTTCTACCGGGGGTTCGGCTACACCCTGACCGTGACCCTCCTCCTCCAGGCGGTCCTGCTCTGGCAGCTCGCGTCCCTCGCCAGGACCGAGCCGAGGCGGGCCAGCCCGATGATCGCGTCCTTCGTCCTGGCGTCCCTCGCGAGCACGGTGATAGCCTGGGCCATCATCCTGCCCGTGCCGGCCTACTTTGCTGCCTTCCTCACGGCTTGCCTGGCCGCCGCCCTCCTCACCTCCTGGCGCGGGCGGTGAGGAGGCCGTGACCATGACGCGGACCCGGAAGAGTGCGCGCGAGGCCGCGGCATCCCTTGTCCAACCCGGCTGCTGGCGATGCGCCACCCTAGCGTGGCCCCGCTCCGCGAGGGAGGCATGGGTGAGGTCGCAAGGCGAGGGGCCCTCCTAAGTCTCCACCTCGAGCGCTAGTGAGGGCGGGGTCCCTCGAGGTCCCTGGGCGGGGGTGCCGCCGGTAGGCCCGTCCGCAACGAGCGTGGAGAGGAACCTTTAGTATATTAGGGAGACGTCGCGCCAGCGGCGCGGACGTGCCCAAGAGGAACCGGACCGATTCGTTCGGAGCCACGTGCGGAGGTCTCTCATGCCGCAGGGACGCGTTTCGATCTCGATGACGTTTGGCGTAATGGCTTGGCTCGTCGTCGCCCCGCGGTTGGCGCACGGCCAGACGCCCGACGAGCTGGCCCAATTTCGTCACCTGAATCACCTCCGCCACCTGCCCGCCGGCCTGGTGGCGGCCGAGCTGCGGGCGGGCGAGGAGGCGGACAACGACGCCGACGACGCCGACCGTCTGCGCGCGATACCCGCGGTGTTCGTGGGGCCGAGCGGCTCCTGTGGGCCGGGCTATCCCGCGGGTGCGAACATCGTGACCGCAGCCTGGATGCGCGGCCTCGGACTCCCCGACGAAGGCCAGCCGAACGCGAACCCGATTGATCCCCGCGACAACCCGGCCAAGAGGAATCCGCGCTTCGGGCTGCTCCTTTCCAAGAATGGCCCCACCCCGGACTGCTCCGCCGCCGTGGCCCGCATCGTGGGGACCGGCCGGAGCTTCACCATTCGCGAGCTGGGCTTCGACTACCGGATGGGCTCGCACTGCGGCGCCGGCGCTCCCCGCTTCAACATCGTGACCACCGACCAGCGGCTCTATTTCGCGGGTTGCCTGGACGGGACCAAGACGCCCGCCCCCCAGGATCCAACCCAGTGGACCCGCATCCGCTTCTCGGCCGACCAAGTCTTCCCGGCCGACCCTGCGTCGCCGCCCTTCGAGTTCGGGGTCACGGAGGTGCGCCGCCTCGTCATCAACTACGACGAAGGCACGGACATTCCGACTCCCGAAGAGCCCAGCGGTGTCGGCCTCGTGGTCCTCGACAACATCGACGTCAATGGTCAGTTGATTACCGCGGCCGGCAAGGTTCGCGAGTGACGCTGGTCGCCTGAACCAGCGCGGCCTCGAGCTCGGTTGGTGACGAAAATACGCTGGTTCGGCGGCGGCTCTCTTCCGGGCGCGGAGCTTCGATGACGCCTCTTCTCGACCCCGCGGCTGTCGGCCGCGGATGGGGTGGGGAGGAGCGGTGAGGCTCCGCGTGTGGAGCCCCGAAAAGGAGGAGAGCGCCCCCTACCTGGCGGAAATCCAGCCCCACCTGTGGCGACACCCGGAGATCGAGCCGGCCGCCGGCGAGGCGGCCGACCTCGACCTTTACCCGATCGGCGACGGCCCCGCCTTCGCCCTCCCCTACCGGGCCGCCTTGCGGCGGCCGGGGGTGGTCCTCCTGCAGGACTGGAACCTTCACGCCCTGGTGCGGGGGGAGACGCGGGAGCGGGGCGGGGTGCGGGGCTATCTGCGGGAGATGCGCCGCTCGGGCGGGGAGAGCGGCACTTTCGTGGCCCGCCAGATCGTGAGGGGCCTGGGCGGCGACCTGCTGCCCGCCCTCTTCCCCCTGAACGATCGCTTGCTGGAGGGGAGCCTGGCCGTGGTGGCTGCGACCGAGCACATCCGCTCTCGGGTCGCGCGCGCCTTGCCCGGCCGGCCCGTCCTCCACTTGCCCTTCCCTTTTCTCGTCCCCCGCCCGGGCGGCTCTCCGCGCGAGCTGGCCCGGCGGGCCCGAGGCCTGGCCGAGCGCGACCTCTTGATCGGCGCCGCCGGGGAGGCGCGGAGCCTGGCCCGCGCCGAGCAGGTCGCGGAACGCCTCCGGGGCGACTTTCCGTCCCTGCGCCTCGAGGTTCTGAGCGCCCCCGACCGGCTCTTTGACCTCGCGGCCGCGGACGTGGTGCTCGCCCTCCATGTCCCCTCGGGAGGGGGCGTCCCCCCGGAGCTGGTGCGCGCCGCCCTCTTGGGGATCCCCGCCCTGGTGAGCGCGGGCACGCCGGCGGAGGAGGAGTTCCCGGAGGGAGCGGTGGTGCCGGTGGATCCGGGACCATCGGAGGCGGCGGAGATCGAGGCCCTGCTCCGGCTCCTCCTCGTGGACCCCTCCCTCCGGCAGGCGATCGGTCGCCTGGCCCGGGAGCACGTGGAGAGCCACTCCCCGCAGCTCCTGGCCGACCGCCTGGCCGTCTTCCTGGCCGGGGTGGAGCGGGGCAAGGAGGCGGCGCTTGGGGCCCTCAACAAGGACCGCGCGGCGGAGGGGAGCCGTCTCGAATACCTCATGGAAGAGGTGCGCTGGGCGGCGCGCGATCTGGGGCTGGCGGGGGCGCGGCTGGGCCTGGAGCCGCTGCTCGCCCCCCTCGGAAAAGACGCCTCGTGAGGGCCCCCGCCCTCTCGGTGGTGATCCCGGCGTTCAACGAGGCGGAGCGGCTCCCGCCCACCCTGAAGCGGCTGAAGGAATACCTGGCCGAAAGGGAAGGGTCCTACGAGATCGTGGTCGTGGACGACGGCTCCACGGACGGGACGGCGGAGCGGGCGCTCGCCGAAGGCGGCGCCTCCGTCAGCGTCGTCCGCAACCCCACGAACCGAGGCAAGGGCTACTCCGTCCGGCGCGGGATGCTGGCCGCGACGGGGGAGCGTCGCCTCATGACGGACGCCGACCTCTCCACTCCCATCGAGGAGCTGTCGCGCCTCGTCGCCCGCATGGACGAGGGCCAGGACATCGTGATCGCCTCCCGGGCCCTTGCTCTGTCCAACGTCGAGGTCCACCAGCCCTTCTACCGCGAGAACATGGGACGTCTCTTCAACCTTCTGGTCCGCCTCCTGGTGGTGGGCGGGCTCCACGACACCCAGTGCGGCTTCAAGCTCTTCACCGCCGCCGCCGCGCAGGAGTGCTTCTCGGCCGCCCTCCTCGACGGCTTCTCCTTCGACGTGGAGACGCTCTTCATCGCCCGGCGGCGGGGCCTCAAGGTCGCGGAGGTTCCCGTGACCTGGCGGAACGACCGGGCCAGCCGGGTCGGCTTCTACCGGGGCTCCCTGGCCTTCCTGGACCTGCTGCGCATCCGCTGGCACGGCCTGCGCGGGCGGTACGGGGCTCAGGGGTTGTAGCGGATCTCCGCCCCCGCGCGGAGCTCCTTGACCCAGGCCTCGATCCTCTCGTCCAGGTCGCGGCGGGTCAGACCCTCTCGCAGCGTCTCCTCCACCTCCGCGAGGGGGGGGGCGGGGCGGCCGCGGTACTCGTCTTCGTAGGCCTGGCGGACGCGTTCGTCCGCGATGCGGATCTGGGCGCGGAAGCGGAAGTTCACGTACTTGAGGATGGCGGCCTGCCGGCGAGCCAAGCGGCGGAGGTCGGCCTCCGCCACCGCGCCTTGAAGGTCGGGCCGCGATTGAAGGAGGCCGCGCAGCGCTTGCTCCTCCTCCTCCGCGCTGACCGCGGCTTGGGGGAGGCGCGCGGCCTCCCGGAACATGAGCCATTCGTCGATGAGCTTCTCGAGGGCCCCCGCGGGATCGAGGCCGAGCACCCGCTCCACCACCCGGACCTCGGTGAGGAGGATCGGCCGGTCGTCCACCACGGCCAGGATCCGCTCCCGCACCTCCGCGCCCGCGGGAACGGCGAGGAGGAGAAGGACGAGCAGGCTAGAACGCATTCCCGACGGTGACGTGGAAGTGGTAGGGGGACTCTCCGGGCATCCGGTTGAGCTTGTACCCCCAATCGAAGCGCAGGGGACCGAAGGAGGTCTTGTAGCGCAGGCCCAGCCCGGCCGTGTAGCGCAGCTCCCCCAGATCCACGTCGGAGACGAGCGGATAGACGTTGCCCACGTCGCTGAAGGCGGCCAGGGAGAGGGAGTGGGTGGCGTCCAGGCGCACCTCGGCGTTGCCGAGGACGAGGGCGTTGCCGCCCGTGGGGTGCAGGGTCCCGTCGGAGGCGGGGGCCAGGGGCCCCGCGAAGTCCACGTCGAACCCCCGCAGGCTGCTGTCGCCGCCCGCGAAGAACCGCTCCGGCAGGGGGAGGAGGAGCGGTTGCCCCGCCCCCATGGTGCGGGCCAGACCCAGCCGCCCGGAGAGGGCGAACACCACCCGGCCCCCCAGCCGCCGATAGCCGGCAGCCTGGAAGAAGCCCTTGAGGAAATCGGCGCCCCCGAGGACATGGGTGGAGAGCTGGATGTCCGCCCCCAGGAAGGCCCCCCGGTGCGGGTCGAGGGGATCGTCCCGGGTGTCGTTGAGGATCGAAGCCGAGGGGCCGGACGCGGTGTAGGAGCGGAACTGGCGGTCGATCACCTCGATCGGGACCTGCACGTTGTAGACCCGGGTCTGCTGGAAGGCGAGGCGCAGGATCAGGTTGAGGCGGCGGGTGAGCGTGCGCGCGGTCTGGGCCTGCCCGCCGAAGCGCGTGTAGGCGAAGCTCGTCCGGTCCTCCTGCTCCCGGTAGCCGGTCACGAACAGGTCCTGCTTGTAGGCCAGGAAGTGCGGCTCCCGATAGCTCAAGAGGAAGCGGTTTCCCAGGAAGCTCGCGCGGGCGTAGGCGGAGAGCGTGCGGTCCAGGCCGAACAGGTTCCGCCGGCTCAACTCCACGCTGCCCCGCAGCCGGTCCTGCTCCGCGTAGCCGATCCCGTAGGCGATCGTGGTGGGGGGGCCTTCCCGCGCCACCACCACCACACTCTGGGGAGAGCCCCCCTCGGGGTCCAGCTCCTGGATGTCCACCCGCTCGAAGATCGCGAGCGTCCCCAGCCGCCGCTGGCTCGTCAGGAGCTTCTGCAGACCTAAGGGCTGGCCCTCCTTCAGGAGCAGCTCGCGCCGCACGACCTCCTCGCGGGTCTGCTCGAGGCCCGCGATCACCAGATGGTCCACCTCCGTGCGGGGTCCGGAAGAGACCCGCAGGGTGATGCGGGCCTCCGTGCGGTCGGCGGAGAAGACCACCTCCGGCCTCACCTCCGCCGTCAAGTAGCCGGCGTTGCGGTAGGCGGTCAGGACCGCGTTGCGCGCGCTGGCCAGCTCCCGCACGCGGTAGGGGGCCCCCTCCTTCAGGCGCAGCTCCCCAAAGCCCTCCCCGGGGGGCAGGGCGGGCGTCGCCTCGATCACGACCTCGCGGACGGTGGTCTTGGGGCCGGGGCGGACCCGGAAGAGGACGCGGGTGGGTCCGCCCCCCTCCGGGGCGTCGTCCTCCACCGCGCGGCTCGCGTAGCCCTCCTCCTCCAGCATCCGGGTGAGGGTGCGCACGTCCTCGTCGAGCAGGCGCTCCTCCAGCGGCTGGCCCGCGCGGGTGCCGAGCAGAGGCTGGGAGAAGGGCGCCCCCTCCACCCGCACGGAGGCCACGGTGTATTGCGGGCCGGGCTGGATCTCGAATACCACCGCTTGGCCCGAGGGGCGGGGCTCCTCGTGGTGCCGGACGGCCACGTTGCGATGCCCCTGGTGGCGGAAATACTCCTCGAGCTGCTCCGTGGCCTGGTCCAGGACGTCGTCCTTCACCTGCCCGTCCCGGATCAGGTCCTCGAGGTGGCGGCGCAGGCCAGCGGAGACGCGTCCGCCCACGACCTCGAGCGTGGTCCAGGCCCCGGGGGTCACCCGGAAGGTCAGGGCCACCCGGGAGGTGGCGGGGTCATAGGCTGGCTCCAACTCCACCGTGGCACGCCAGCGTCCGATCGCGACCAGCTGCTTGCGCATCGCTTCCGCCGCCTTGTCCGCCTCCTCGCGGCGGTAGATCTGGCCGGTGCGCGGCCGCATGAGGTCCTGCAGGGTGCCCGGGGCGGGGCCCCCCACGGACTCGATCAGCGCCTTCCCCACCCGGGCCCGGGGCCCCGCGCGTACACGAAAGAGGGCGTCGGCCCCCGCGAAGGGATCGGCCGCTGAGACGGCGATGGCAATGACACTGGCCTCGAGGTAGCCGTCCTTGGCGAGGGCGAGGCCGGCCTCGGTGGCCGCCTTGTTCAGCCGGTCCTGCCACAGGGGTTCCCCCATGCGGAGCCGGGCCAGCCGCCTCAGCGCGCCCGGGCCGAGCACGCGGTCCCCCTCGACTCGGATCTCCCGCAGCCGGGGAGCGGGCTTGGGCAGGAAGACCACGTCCAGCCCGTCCGGCCGGGAGTGCGTGCCCACCTCCACGTCCTCGAACTCGCCCGTGGCGTACATGAGCTCCACCGCCCGGCGCACGGCGGCGGGGTCGTAGGGCGCGCCCACCTTCAGGTCGATGTAGCGCAGCAGCCTCTCCGGGGCCGGCGCCTCAACAACCAGGGAGCGGATGATCTCGCTTTCCGGGGCGGGGCCCGGGGCGAGGGCGAGAAGGGCGAGGACGGCCAGCGTCATTTGGTGTGTCGGAGCAGGATGTCGAAGCCGAGGCCGTCCAACTGCGATTGGGTGAGGAGGATGGAAAGGCGGTCGGAGAGGGTGTACTCCACGGACAATACCGGACCGTCCACCCCCCGCAGGTCCACGGAATAGAGCACGCTCAGGTCCGCGGTCAAGCGCTTGCCCACGGTGAGGCGGGCGGTGGGGTTGGTGGTGGCCCCCCGCAGCAGCGCGGGGTCGATGGAGAAGCGGTTCAGGCCGAAGACCCGCTCCGCGCCGCGCTCCAGGCCCACCTCTTCGGCCAGCCGGCCCGTGGCCAGGGAGGCCGCCCCCGTGGCCGCCAGCTGCCACTGGGCGGACTGGGCCTGGGTCAGGCTGGCCACCGCGCTCTCGTCCGCCCCCGCCAGGAGGTTGAGGATCTGCAGAGCGGCCAGGGGCGGGTCCGAGGTGAGGGTGGAGTTGATGTTCTTCAAGGTTCCGCCAAGCTTGAGCGTGATCTGGTAGGAGCGGACCCGCGTCTCCGCCTCGATGTTGAAGAGGGGATCCGTCCGTTGGGGATTGGAGAAGACGATGGTCCCCCGGCGGATGACGTAGGTGCGGCCCTGGAAGTACACCCTCCCGCGATCCACCTCCGCCCGGCCCAGGAGCACGGGCGCGTCGAAGGTGCCCTGGACCACGAGGTCGGCCCGCGCCTGGAGGGTGGCGAGGTTGTTGTCGATGTGGAGCGTGCCCGGAGCGCGGACCTTCAAGTCATAGCGCACCCCCTCGCCCAGCGACTCGGGCTGCTCGAAGCCGCCCCCCCCGGACAGGAGCTCGGTGGCCAGGTCGTAGCGTCGGGTCCAAACCGCTTGCTTCACGTCCACGGTGCCCGTGATCCACTGGCGGCTGGCGTCCCCGAAGAGCCTGAGGTCGGCGTCGATCAAGCTGCGCAGCCCCTCCGGGTAGCGCAGGGCCATGTCCCGACCCGAGGGCCGGATGTCGAAGGACTTGAGCTGGCCCGCCGCGTAGGCGGCCTGGCCCTCGAGCTCGACCGCCCCCCCGGCCAGGGTGCCGGTGAGGCCCACGAGCTCCGCCGCGGACTCCGTGAAGCGCACCGTCCCGTGCACGTCGTCGAGGCCGTGGGGGAACCCGCGCACCCGCACCCCCGCCCCTTCGAGGGTGAGGGTGCCCGCGAGCTTGGGGGCCCCGAGCGTGCCCCCCACCTCCACGGCCAGGCGGGCCGCCCCGCGCCCCCGCAGGTTGCGCATGATCACGGAGAGCGTGCGCAGGTCGGCCGCTCCCTTGGCGCCCACGCGGAGGGGACCCTGGCCGAGAAGGTCGGCCCCTCCCTCCACGACCAGGTCCGTCCCCTCCCCCGCCATGTGCACCGCGCGCAGGTCCAGGTGTCCACCGGCCACGGTCACGTGCAGCGGCTCGCGGTTGCGGATCGGGTATTCCGGCAGCTGCACCTGCACCTCGGGGAGGGTGGCGTCCAGGGCGAGGTCGCGGGGCGCGCGCAGGGGGCCGCGGATGTCGAGGCTGCCCGTGGCCACGATGCCGACGAGGGAGGGCAGGGAAGGGAAGGGAGCGCGGAGGAAGGGATCCAGACTCGTGTCCCGGGCCTCCAGACGCAGGGCGCCCTCGTAGGGGGCGTCCGCCCCCACCGTCCCCCCGAGGCTCAGGTCCACGCGTGGAGAGCGGCAGCGCGCGGTCACTGCCAGCCGTCCGTCTCCGGAGCCGGTGAGGGTGGCCTCGAGCGACCCCAGGCCCTCGTCGCCCACGAAGAGTCGCGGCGAAGAGAGCGACCCCCGCAGGCGGGGGCGGGTCAGGGGGCCCTGGAGGGCGATCCGGCCCGAGACCCTCCCCCCGAAATGGATCTGGGGGGTCAGGGGGGGCAGGACCGAGTCCACGTCCACTCCCTCCACCTCCGCGGCCCCGTCGTAGAGGCCGTCGTCGCTCAGGGAGCCTCGGAAGCGCACGCCTCCCCCCCCGATGCGGGCGAGGCCGGAGGTGATCTCGGTCAGGGGACCGCGCCAGCGCGAGACCACGGCCAGGTCCGCATAGGGGATCCCGTAGTACCGCCCCTCCGGGCTCGTCACGCGCGCGGAGCCGTCGGGGGCGCTGCGTCGTCCGCGGATGGTGGCGTCGCCGGAGAGCAGACCACCCAGGTTCAGCTTCCAGTCCAGCGCCTTCGCGACGTCCGCCGCCGGCCAGGCCCGGAGGCGGACGCTCAAGTCGTTGCCGTCGTGAGCCCCGTAGTCGCCGGTCTCGGCCCGGCCGTCCAGCCAGATCTCACCCCCGCCCCGGCGCAGCACGAGGGAGCGCGAGCTCACCGAGTCGGCGTCCAGGACCCCCACCCACTCCGCCCCCCCCCACGCCACGCCCCGGTAGCCGAACTCCTGGCCGGTGAAGCGCCCCCCGAACACCGGCAGCTGCAGCGTTCCCGTCCAGCGGCCGTGGAAGACGCCGCTGCCGCTGACCCCGGCCAGCTCGGGGGCGGGGTTGCCGAGGGCCCGCCGGAGGCGCCGGAGCAGGTCGTCGGTGTCGGCGAGCGCCGTGCTCTCCCCATCCAGGGCCAGGTCGGCGCGGTCGTCGACCTCGATCCGCCCGGAGAGTCGGGCCCGGGTGGCCGGGGTTTTGAGGTCGGCCAGCTCCAGTTTCTCCACCCCCTTTTCCGCGCTCCACTCGACGCGGCCGGAGAGGGGCGTGCGGAGGTCGGCGCGGGGCTCGAGGTCCATGGCGAAGCGCCCCGAAATCTGGCGCGGCTTCCCCTTGGGCCAGCTGACCGCGAAGTCTCCGCTGGTCCCCGCGCCAAGGCCCATCTCGCCCACGTCGAAGATGAGCCGGATCAGGCCTTCCGCGTCCACGCCTCGCAGCGGCCCACTGAGCCGCACCGCCTCCGGCCCGTTGGGCACCTGGATGTCCAGGGTGGCGGTCCCGCCCAGGGCCTCGAGCTGCAAATCGTGGAGGTCGAGGCCGTCGCCGTCGTACTTCAGGAGGCCCCCGAAGCGGGGGACGCTCATGCCCTTGAAGACCCCCCCCGTCCCCTCCGCGCGCCCCTCGATGCGCAGGTGCGAGCCGTCGACGGACAGGAGCCCGTCCCAGCGCGTGGCGCCCTTCAAGCCGAAGCCGGTGCGCATGACGTGGCGGTCCAGCATCTCCAGGTCGACGGGACCGGTGAGCTGGAAGCGGCCCTGCGGCCGCGCGGCCAGGCGGATCTGCCCGTGGTAGGCGAGGTCCGTCCCGGGCGCGCGCAGGTGCGCGGAGGGCACCGTAATCAGCCCCTGGTTAAGGCTGAGGTCGATCTCGGTGCTCATGACCAGGGGGGGAGCGGTGCCGAACTGGAGCTTCCCGGGGCCGAAAGAAACGTTTCCCTCGAGGCCACCCCCTCTCCGCGCAAGGAGCCGACCGTGGAAGTCGGGCAGCTCGAGGTCCAGCGGCACCCGGGCGTGGTCGACAATGAACTCGCCCTGCTGGATGACGACCCGGCTCACGCTCACGTCCAGGCCGCCGCCCCCGCCCCCGTTTCCCATGCTGGGGATGTCGTCGCCCCCCGGCCCCTCGGGAGGGTCGGGGAAAGCGTGGACGCGCACCTTCAGGCCCTCCGCCCGCACCCGGGAGAGGACAAGGCGGCGCCCCCAGAGGGCAGCCAGGCTGGGGGTGACGACGGTGCGCGGGATCTCCAGGAAGGGCGGGGCCTCGGGAGTGTAGCCGCCCACCCGGAGGTCTAGGATCTCCGCCTCCAGGGGGACGAGGTGGAAGCGCACGCTCCCCACCGTGGCCGGACGGTGGAAGAAGCCGGCCAGGCCGGACGCGATCGCGTCGCGGGACCAGCCGGCGAGATGGGCAAAGGCGTAGGCCAGACCGGCCAGGAAAAGGACGGCCAGCAGCAGCAGTCGGCGGCGGCGGGTCAAGGCACCCCCGCCTTCACTCCACGACGACGAGCAGGGCCCCGGTCTCCACCGCTTGGCCCTCGCGCACCAGGAGCTCCTTCACCCGCCCCGCCCGGGTCGCCCGGAGCTCGTTTTCCATCTTCATGGCCTCCACCACCACCAGACCCTGCCCCGCCTCGACCGCCTGGCCAGCCTCGACCAGCAGCCGCACTAGCTTGCCGGGCATGGGCGCGGTGACGCGCACGGGACCGGCCTCGGCTCTGGCCCCGGGGAGAGCCACCCGGCCCGCGGCCAGGAGCTCAACCTCCACAACCTCGTGGTCGAGAACCACGGTGTACCCCCGAGGCGTGGTCAGAAGGCCGACCTCGTAGCTGCGCCCGTCGACGAGCAGGCTCAGGAAGTGGCGCCCCGTCTCCTCGAGGTCCACCTCGAGCGGACGGCCATCGAGGATCACCGTGTAGCGCCCGCTCTTGCCTCGCACCTCCACCCGCAGGGTGCGGCCGTCCACCGCGGCCTCGAACATCATGAGGATGCACTCACCGGGGGCCCCGCTGCGCCTCGCGCAGGCCGGCCTGCCACCAGCTCGAGGGCCCGCCCCGCCCGTCCCCCGCGGGCGCGCGGCCGGCCTGGCGGTCCCGAAAAGCGCGGATGGCGGCGGCCACCACCGCCAGCTCGGAGGCGCGCGCGGGCTCCCGGCCGGCTCCCGCGAAGGCCGTCTGCACGAAGGAGGTGTCGAAGTCCCCGGCCAAGAAAGCCGGGTGCCGCAGAACGCGCTCGAAGAACGGCAGGGTGGTCTTGGGGCCCAGGATCTTGTACTCGGAGAGGGCCCTTCGCATTCGCGCAAGCGCGTCCTCGCGGTCGCTCCCGTGGGCCACGAGCTTGGAGAGAAGGGGGTCGTAGTGGATGGGCACCTCGTACCCCTCGTAGATCCCGGAGTCGTCGCGCACCCCGGGGCCGCCGGGCACCCGCAGTCCGAGAATCCGCCCCGGGCTGGGCAGGAAGCCCGCGTCCGGATCCTCGGCGTAGACCCGGCACTCGATCGCGTGTCCGCGCTGTCTCAGGTCCTCCTGCCGGAAGGGAAGACGCTCCCCGGCCGCCACGCGGATCTGGAGCTTCACCAGGTCCTCGCCCGTCACCATCTCCGTCACCGGGTGCTCGACCTGAAGGCGGGTGTTCATCTCCAGGAAAAAGGGGTTGCGGTCCGCGTCTACCAGGAACTCGATCGTCCCGGCGTTGCGGTAGCCGACCCGCCTCACCAGGGCCACCGCCAGCTCTCCCATCCGCGCCCGCAGCTCGGGGGTGACGAAGGGGGAGGGGCTCTCCTCGATCACCTTCTGGTGGCGCCGCTGGATGGAGCACTCCCGCTCGAAGAGGTGAACGGCGTTGCCGTGGTGGTCGGCCAGGATCTGGATCTCGATGTGCCGGGGCTTGAGGATGGCCTTCTCAAGGTAGAGGGCGTCGTCTCCGAAGGCGTTCTTGGCCTCGCTGCGGGCGCGGGCGGCGGCCGCGCTGAGGTCGGCCTCCCTCTCCACCAGGCGCAAGCCCTTGCCCCCGCCCCCCGCCGCCGCCTTCAGCATGACGGGGAAGCCGATCTTGGCCGCCTCCGCCCGGATGGTGGCGTCGTCGGGGATAGGGGTGAGCGTCCCCGGAACCACCGGCACCCCCGCCTCCTTCGCCGCGCGGCGGGCCGAGGTCTTCTCGCCCATGAGGGCAATGGTCTCGCTGCGGGGCCCGATGAAAACGAGGCCGGCCTCCTCGCAGGCGCGGGCGAAGGCCGCGTTCTCGGCCAGGAAGCCGTAGCCGGGATGGATGGCCTCCGCCCCCGTCTTCCGCGCCGCCTCCAGCACCCGCTCCCCCCGCAGGTAGGACTCCCGCGACGGGGCTCCGCCCACCGGGTGGGCCTCGTCCGCCCGCTGGACGTGGAGGGCGGCGCGATCGGCCTCGGAGTAGACAGCCACGCTCGCGATGCCCATCTCCCGGCAGGCCCGGATCACCCTGACCGCGATCTCCCCGCGGTTGGCGACCAGGATCTTCTTGAACGGAGGCTTCACAGGGGGATGTTGCCGTGTTTCTTGGGCGGATTCTGGTCGCGCTTGGTCTTGGCCATCTCGAGGCCGGTGATGATCTTGAGGCGGGTCTGCCGAGGCTCGATCACTTCGTCGATGAAGCCCCGGTCCGCGGCCGCGTAGGGGTTCGCGAACTTCTCGCGAAACTCCTGGACCTTCTGGGCGCGGAGGGCCTCGGGGTCGCTGGCCTTGCCGAGCTCGCGGCGATAGAGCACGTTCACCGCCCCCTCCGGCCCCATGACCGCGATCTCGGCCGTGGGGTAGGCCAGGTTCAGGTCCGTGCGGATGTGCTTGCTGGCCATCACGCAGTAGGCCCCGCCGTAGGCCTTGCGGGTGACGACGGTGATCTTGGGCACGGTGGCCTCCGCGAAAGCGAAGAGCAGCTTGGCCCCGTGCCGGATGATCCCCCCGAACTCCTGGGCGGTGCCGGGCAGGAAGCCGGGCACGTCCTCGAAGGTCACGAGGGGGATGTTGAAAGCGTCGCAGAAGCGCACGAAGCGCGCGCCCTTGACGGAGGCGTCGATGTCCAGGCAGCCGGCCAGCACCGCGGGCTGGTTGGCCACGATCCCCACGCTGCGGCCCCCGAAGCGGCCGAACCCCACCACGATGTTCTGGGCGAAGTGGGCGTGCACCTCCAGGAAGCGGCCCTCGTCGGTCACGGCGGTGATGAGCTTCTTGATGTCGTAGGGCTTGTTCGCCTCCGGGGGAATCAGGGTGTCGAGGGCGGGATCCTCGCGCTCGGAGGGGTCCTCGGTAGCGTGCGCGGGGGCCGGCTCGAGGTTGTTGGAGGGGAGGTAGGAGAGCAGCTCGCGGATGAGGCCGAGGCACGCCCGGTCGTCGTCCACCGCGAAGTGGGCCACCCCCGAGCGCGCATTGTGGGTCATGGCCCCGCCCAGGTCCTCCTTGCTCACCTCCTCGTGGGTGACGGTCTTGATCACGTCGGGGCCAGTCACGAACATGTAGGAGGTGTCCTTCACCATCACGTTGAAGTCGGTGATGGCGGGGCTGTAGACGGCCCCCCCCGCGCAGGGGCCCAGGATGGCGGAGATCTGGGGGATCACCCCCGAGGCCAGGGTGTTGCGGAGGAAGATGTCGGCGTAGCCGCCGAGCGAGGCCACGCCCTCCTGGATGCGCGCGCCCCCGGAGTCGTTGAGCCCGACCACGGGGGCCCCCGTCTTTAGGGCCAGGTCCATCACCTTGCAGATCTTCTTCGCGTTGGTCTCGGAGAGGCTGCCCCCGAAGACGGTGAAGTCCTGGGCGAAGACGAAGACCGGCCGGCCCTCGATGCGGCCATAGCCGGAGATGACCCCGTCCCCGGGCACCTTCTGATCGGCCATCCCGAAGTCGAGGCAGCGGTGCTCCACCAGCTTGTCCAGCTCCTCGAAGGAGCCGGGGTCGAGGAGCAGCTCCACCCGCTCGCGGGCGGTCAGCTTCCCCTCCGCGTGCTGGCGCTCTCGCCGCTCGGGACCGCCCCCTTCCTCGGCGCGGCGGACCCTTTCCCGAAGCTCGGCCAGCCGGTCCATCAGCATCCCCGCCCGGGGCCACGCGCGGGGCGGGCCGGCCGCACGCCCGGGCTCACG
The DNA here is from genome assembly GCA_035570235.1 of Vicinamibacteria bacterium. Lineage (NCBI taxonomy): Bacteria > Pseudomonadati > Acidobacteriota > Vicinamibacteria > Vicinamibacteria bacterium. Next base: position 85,895 of record DATMML010000103.1, read on the forward strand.
AGGCCCGGCACCCACAGCCCCCCCGGCCACACCCGCAGCCGCCGCCCCCGCCGGAGGAGCCCCCCCCGCCGCCCGTGAAGGCGAAGCTCGAGAGTTGTTTCTCGACCGCGTCGTTGTGGCAGGCGGGGCAGCTCACGGCCTGGCCCCAGGCCCGCACGTAGGTCTCGAAGTGGTGGGCACACTGGGCGCAGATGTACTCGTAGATGGGCATGGCCTACCTCGCGACCTTGCTGCCCATCTCCTTCTTGGCCTTCTCCCAGTCCTCGAGGAAGCGCTTCAGGCCGACGTCGGTCAAGGGGTGCTTGAGGAGGGAGGAGAAGACGCTCATGGGCATGGTGCCGATGTGGGCCCCCATCTTGGCGGCCTCCACCACGTGCATGGGGTGGCGGAGGCTGGCGGCCAGGACCTCGCACTCGAAGCGGTAGTTGCCGAAGATCGTGAGGATATCCCCCACCAGCTCCATGCCGGGGGTGGCCACATCGTCCAGCCGGCCCACGAAAGGAGAGACGAAGCGGGCCCCCGCCTTGGCCGCCAGCAGGGCCTGGGTAGGAGAGAAGATCAGGGTCATGTTGACCCGGTGGCCCTCGGCGGTGAGGGCCCGGGTGGCCTTCAGCCCCTCGGGGATGCAGGGGCATTTGACCACGATGTTCTTGTGGAGCTTGGCCCAGTGCCGGCCTTCCCGCACCATCCCCTCCGCGTCGGTGGCCACCACCTCGGCGGAGATCGGCCCGTCCACGGTCTTGCAGATCTCGAGCAGGATCTCCTCGGGTTCCCCGCTCTCCTTGGCCAGGAGGCTTGGATTTGTGGTGATGCCGTCGATCACGCCCAGGGTCACGGCTTCGCGGATCTCTTTGAGGTTCGCGGTATCCAGAAAAATCTTCATGGCTTCCTCAAGAATTAGGTCCCAAACAAATGGCGGGGGCTCTACCCGTCCCCCCAAAGCTCGCCACGGACACTAAGGGCACGGACTCAAGGCCCGTGTGTCTCAAGGAGATGATATCCCCAATCATCGCGCCGCAGGCACGCGAGTCGCCGCCCAAGTGCTGCAAACACCATACTTGCGCCATGGACCGCCCCCCGGTGAGAGGGAGAGGGGCGACGGCCCCCGCCGGGGCGACGGGCGGACCGCGGAGGCGGCGGAGGAGGCTCCGCGCGGTGGGCCGGCAGAGCCCGGCACCCGCCCGCTTCTCCCTGCTCTTGCGACTCGGATTCCCCCCATTCGAGGGTTCCATCGGGGCCGAGAGGCATCCTGCTTTCCGGACCAGGCATCCTCCGTCCCGGACAGGGGCGGAAGCACGTCCCCGGAAGTCCTTATCGTGCTTCGCGAGCGCGCCTGGCAGCCCTCTTGCTAAGCTATGCGTGTCATGCCGACCAGAGTCAGCTCCAAGAGCGCGGTTTTAACCCTGCGCGTCCTCATCCTCGGCCTCGCTTTGGCGGCCAGGCTGGAGGCGCAACCGAGCGATCCGCACGGCGCCTTCCGGGTTATCGTGAATGCGAAGGCCAGTGGACGAAGTATCGCCCGAGACGTTTTGGCCCAGATCTATCTCGGAAAGGTCCAGCGCTGGAGCGATGGCGTTCCCATCGTGGCCGTGGACCTCTCCGGCACGTCTCCCGTCCGTCGCGCGTTCTGCGAGCAGCTCCTCGGCATGTCGGTGGAAGCGGTGAGGGTCTACTGGCTGCAGACCGTGTCTTCAACCGGCAAGCGGCCACCCCTCACCAAGCCCTCCAACGAGGATGTCATCGCCTTCGTGGCCAGCAAACCGGGCGGGGTCGGGTACGTTTCCTCCGCGACACCCCTTCCGGAAACGGTGCGGGAAGTCGCTGTTCACTGAGAAAGCGGCAGTTGGGCACGTGGCGGGCGACGACCGGGGCCTGTCGGGTGCTGTTCCGGGGGGACAAGGGGTTCTCGGCGGAGGTCCCCAAGGTCGAGCGGCCCGGATCCCGCCTGTGATGTCCGGGGAGAAGACCATCCTGGTCTCCCGGACGGCGATCCCAAGGAGCCCCCTTGGCGCCGCTCTGTTGCTCGCCCTTTCCAGCGGGGCGTGCAGTGAGAGCCGCGAGATCGCCGTGAACTCCTGGTTCCAGATCCGGGCCAAGCAGCCGGTGGTGAAGGGCATCGTTTCCTTCGGCCCCGGGCCGACCCAGTCTTACCGCATACGCTCGACATGGGGGTGGAGGGAGGTGGCGCACGGGAGCTTCGGTTGCGTCATGAGGCTTCGCCGGGACACCGCGGTTCTGTTCTCTCCGTCACCATCTGACCCGCTCCGTATCCTTTATGAAGGGGAGGCAGAGAGCCGGCCGATTCCCGACCTCCTGGGGAGCGATGGCCGGCTCTCCGTGCCGCCCGACGGTGCTTTCATCGACTCTCTTCGGTGTATGGCCGGGAAGTCCGCCGTGAGCTGCGAGGAAATGGGCTTCAGGCGCTACGACGTCGCGTTGCGCACCGTGAGCACGGCGAGCCTCCCCAAAGCGCCGCCCGGGAACGCCTACCTGCCGCCTTGGGTCTTTGCCTACGATGCGGAGGACACGCCCTACTTCATGAGTCGCCCCCCCCTAGGCGAGCTGGGTGATTCCTCGTGCCTGCTCGTGGCCCTGGGTCCGTCAGGACTTCGTTCCTGGACCGCCCCCCCGGCCTCGAGATGGGGATGTCCCGATGCCAGGGCCTGGTCAGGGACAACCGGACGGGCGCTTCGGGAGCCGAAGGCCTTCGGGGGCTTCTTCGGCACTCCACCCCAGACGATCCCTCCGTAATTGGGGAGAGCGCGCGGGTCGGGCTTCCCGAGCCCCTCGCACCCCGCGACGGGTATCATCCCCGCGTGGACCTGGCCATCGTTGACGCGCAGATCTGGACGGGGGACCCCAAGCAGCCCGAGGCCGAGGCCCTGGGCATCTCGGGCTCGAGGATCGTGGCTGTCGACACCACGGCCGCGATCCTCGGTCTAGCCGGACCCCGCACCCGGAAGATCGACGCGGGCCGCAAACGCGTGGTCCCCGGCTTCAATGATGCCCATGTGCACTTCTACATGGGCGGCGACTCCCTCGCCGGCGTCGACCTGCGGGGGGCGACCTCGGCCCGCGAGCTCAGTGACCGCCTGGCCGCCTTCGCGAAGACGCGCCCGAGGGGCGAATGGATCCTGCACGGCAGCTGGGACCACGAAGCCTGGACACCCCCCCTGCTGCCGACCCGCGAGCTGATCGACGACGCGACCCCGGACCACCCGGTCTTTGTAAGTCGGCTGGACGGGCACATGGCGCTCGCCAACGCCCTCGCCATGAAACGGGCGGGCGTCGATGGGGGAGCGGCGGATGTGGCGGGCGGCGAGATCGTCCGCGACGCCCTCGGCCGCCCCACGGGCGTGTTCAAGGACGCCGCCCAGAACCTCGTCGATCGGGTGATCCCGATCCCCTCTCGGGAGCGGGTGCTCGAGGCGATCCGGGCCGCCCAGGCCCTGGCCTCACGGAACGGAGTCACCAGCGTGCAGGACATGGGCGTCCTGGGCACCCACGGCGCGGAGACGATGGCCGAGGTGGTGAGAACCTATCGGAGCCTGCTTCGCGCGGGGGAGCTCAGGGTGCGCGTCTCCGCCCACCTCCCGCTCCCCGAGTGGCGGCGACTGGCCGAGGCCGGCCTCCGGGTGGAGGACGGAGGCGAAATGCTGCGGGTCGGCGCCGTCAAGAGCTTTCTCGACGGCTCCCTCGGCTCGACCACCGCTTGGTTCGACGAGCCCTACGCCGACGCGCCGGGGACCTGCGGCACGCCCAGCGACGAGATTCTCGACCCGGAGCAGCACTACCGCAACATGCGCGAGGCCGACGCCGCGGGCCTGCGCATCGCCCTCCATGCGATCGGTGACCGTGCCAACGGCGTCGCGCTCGACCTCTGGCGCCGGCTCGCCGCGGACAACGGGCCGCGCGACCGCCGCCCCCGCATCGAACACGCCCAGCACTTGCGGCCCGCGGACGTCGCGCGCTTTGCCCAGGGCGGCGTGATCGCGTCCATGCAGCCGTACCACTGCCTGGACGACGGTCGCTGGGCCGACAAGCGCATCGGCGCCGCGCGGGCCCGATTCACCTACGCCTTCCGATCGCTGATAGACGCGGGGGCGGTCGTGGCCTTCGGGTCGGACTGGTCGGTCGCGCCCATGAACCCGCTGCTGACCATCTACGCCGCGGTCACGCGGCGGACGCTCGACGGGCAGCACCCCGATGGCTGGGTCCCCGAGCAGAAGGTGAGCGTGGCGGAGGCGGTGCGCGCCTGCACCTACCAGGGCGCCTACGCGTCCGGGGAGGAAGAGCTCAAGGGAACGCTCGCGCCCGGGAAGCTGGCAGATCTGGTGGTGCTCTCCGACGATATCTTCTCCATCGAGCCCGGGGCCATCCGGGACGTCAGGGTGGACATGACGATCTTCGACGGGAGGGTCGTCTTCGAGCGGTCGTGAGGCCTCGGCCGCCCGCTCCTGAGCGTGCCCGCGGGGTGGGTTCCCGAGGGAGGAGAGCAGCGACGGAAACAACATCCCGTTCGACCACCGGGAATGGGACGGAGGGGCCTCAGGGACGATTCGCCTCCGCGGGGTTCGAGGAGCCGCTCTCGTTGCCGCTCTTGTCCACCGCGGTCAGGGTGTAGCGGTAGGAAACCCCCGGCGCGGCGCCCTTGTCTTCGAACCGGGTCTGGCCCCCGGGGACGGTCGCGAGAAGGGTGGGCTCGGCGCCGCCCGTGGACCGGTACAGGCGATAGACGTCCAGATCCGTCTCCGGGGACGGGCTCCAGGTGAGCTCGATCAGGCCCTCCCCGGCGAGAGCGGTGAGGCCCACCGGGGGGGCGGGAGGCGTGATGTCCTTGACCAGAACGCAGACCTCCTCCGAGGCCGCACTCTCCGCCACGGGGTCCGTGGACGCCACCGCCCGCACCACGTAGCACGCGGTCTGATCCATGGGGGGGGCGGCGTCGAGGAACTCGCGGGCCTCCGTGGGAAGCGGGAAGAGGGGACGGCCATAGGCCCCGTCGCTCGCCCGACGGTACACCCAGAAGCCGCCCGCAAACGGGGGCGGCGTGGGCGGGGGGCTCGGGGACGGGGCGGGGGCGGCCGAGCCGGCGGGGCTGGGCGAGGTGAGGGGAGGAGCAGCCGGGGGGGAGGCGGGGGGTGTGGCCGGAAGGGACGCCACGGGTGAGGGCGAGGGCCGCGGCAACGTCGGGGGCGCGCCCGGGGGCGGCGCCACGGGCGACGGCGAGGGCCGCGGCTGGACGACCGGCTTCGGCCCGCGCCACGCGAGGGCCACTCCTTCCCCCGTCAGAGTGGCGGTGAGCGCCTTGGGGGCGGCCGGTATGGGCTGGACGGTGAGGGTCGCGATCGCACCCCGCACCGATGGACGCCCCCGCACGATGGCCCGCACCGTCGCGCGCACGGTGGTCTCGGGCGCGGGTAAGGGACCGACCTCCACCAGCGTTTCCCCCGGGGCGGCCGACCGCCGATGGCGAACGCTGACCTTCTCCAGATCGCCGGGGGCGTCGGCCCGCAGGATCTCCAATTGGAGGACGGGTAGGGGCCCGCCGTCGGTGGCCGCCCGCGGCGCCGCGTAGGTGAGCTCTAGCTGGTCGCCGCGCTGGGCGAGGTGAACGCTGGTGACGGGCGGCGGGACCCGGCGCAGGGGCGGGAGGGGATTCCCTCTCTTTCCGCAGGAGGGAAGGAAGAGAGCGAGCAGAGCGAGGGAAAGGCGGATACGCCGTTGCGGGCCGCGGGAGCGCATCGGGGGAGCGTACCTATAGGATGAACCGGCTCAGGTCCTGGTCCTTGACCAGCGGCTCCAGCTTGCGGCGCACCTCGGGAGCATCGATCACGACCGTGCGGGCGCCCCGCCCCCCGCCCTCGAACGAGACCTCGTCCAGCACGGTTTCCAGGATCGTGGCCAGACGGCGGGCCCCGATGTTCTCCGTGGCCTCGTTCACCTCCATCGCGAAGCGGGCCATCTCCCGGACGGCCTCGTCCGTGAAGCGGAGGTCGACCTCCTCGGTGGAGAGGAGGGCGCGATACTGCTCGACGAGGGCGCTCTTGGGCTCGGTCAGGATGCGCACCAGGTCTTCCTCGCCCAGGGGGGTGAGCTCCACCCGGATGGGGAAGCGGCCCTGCAGCTCGGGGATGAGGTCCGTGGGCTTGCTCACGTGGAAGGCGCCCGCGGCGATGAAGAGGATGTGGTCGGTGCGCACGGCTCCGTACTTGGTGGAGATGGTGGTGCCCTCCACGATGGGCAGGATGTCGCGCTGCACGCCCTCGCGGGACACGTCGGGGCCGGCGCCCCCCTCGCGGCCCGCGATCTTGTCGATCTCGTCCAGGAAGACGATGCCCGCGGCCTGAACCCGCTCCACGGCCAGCCGGGCCACGTGCTCGGCGTCCACGAGCCGGCTCTCCTCTTCCTGGCGAAGCACGTCCCGCGCCTCCCCGAGGGGTAGCGCCCGCCGCCGGGTTTTGCCGCCAAAGAGGCCCGGGAGCAGATCCTTGACGTTGATGTCCATTTCCTCCACGCCCTGGTTGGAGAGGATCTGGAAGGTGGGGAAGCTCCGGTCCTGGACCTCGATTTCCACCGTGCGCTCCTCGAGCTGTCCGGCCCGGAGCTGGGCCCGGAGCTTCTCGCGGGTGGCGCGGAAGGAGTCGCGGGCGCGGCTGGCCGCCTGCGCCGCCTCCGGGGTCTCGGGCGGGGAGGGAGACCGCGGGGGCGGCAGGAGGAGGTCGAGGAGGCGGTCCTCGGTCTGGGCTTCCGCCTTCTCCCGAACCTCCGCCAGTTTCTCGCGGCGCACCAGGTCCACCGCCGCCTCCGTGAGGTCGCGGACGATGGAATCCACGTCGCGGCCCACGTATCCCACTTCCGTGAACTTGGAGGCCTCCACCTTCAGGAACGGGCTCCCGGAGAGACGGGCCAGGCGGCGGGCGATCTCCGTCTTCCCCACCCCCGTGGGCCCGATCATGAGGATGTTCTTGGGCGTGATCTCCGCCGCCACCTCCGGGGGCAGGCGCTGCCGGCGCATCCGGTTGCGGAGTGCGATGGCCACCGCGCGCTTGGCCGCGGCCTGTCCCACCACGTGGCGGTCCAGCTCGGCCACGATCTCGCGGGGGGAGAGGGCATCGAGGGTTCGCAGCTCCTCGCTGGCGGCCGGGAGGCGGATGGGCATCTAGAGGCTCTCCACCAGGATGGAGTCGTTGGTGTAGATGCAGATGCCGGCCGCGATCTTCATGGCCTCGAGGGCGAGGCGGGCGGCGTCCATCTCTGTGTGGCGGGCGAGGGCGCGGGCGGCGGCGAGGGCGAAGGGGCCGCCGCTCCCCACCGCGATCAGTCCGTCGTCGGGGGTGATCACGTCCCCCGCTCCCGAGAGGAGGAAAGAGGAGTCCCGGTCGGCCACCACCAGGAAGGCCTCCAGCCTCCGCAGGACGCGGTCCGTCCGCCAGTCCTTGGCCAGCTCCACCGTGGCCCGCTCCAGGCTGCCCCGGAACTCCTCGATCTTGGCCTCGAACTTTGCGAAGAGGGCCATGGCGTCGGCGGTCGAGCCCGCGAAGCCGGCCAGGACCTGGCCGTTGTGGAGGCGGCGGATCTTGCGGGCCGTGTGCTTCACCACCGTTTGGCCCAGCGTGACCTGACCGTCGCCCGCGATCGCGCAGCTGCCCTTCACGCGCACGGCCAGGATCGTGGTCCCGTGGGGGGTGGTGTCGCTGTTCATGGGGAGGGCTCGGGTACGGACCGAAAAGCTTAGTATAGGGGGGGGCGTCGGGGCGGGTCAACGAAGCGGGGGGCCCTGATCCCCCGGGAGGTCGTGGGTGGGCCTGAAGTCGCTGGCGCTCGTCTCCGGACTCTACGACCTCGCGCTCGCCCTGCCCATGCTGGTGGCGGCACCCCGTCTGGCCGAGCTCTTCGGTGCGCCTCCTCCCGTGCCCCTCCTCAACGCCCAGCTCAACGGCATCTTCACCCTGACCCTCGCCGTGGGCTACTTCTGGGCGGCCCGGGACCCCGAGGCGCGGCGCGGCTACTTCTGGGTGGCGGGTGTCCTGGCCAAGGGGTTGGGGGCCGCCCTCTTCGTGCTCGACCACTTCACGGAGGGCTCGCCCGCCGCCTTCCTCCTCTTCGCGGCCACGGACGGGACCCTGGCCCTCGCCACCCTGGCCCTGCTCTGCCGCCGCCGGGCCTAATACTCGACGTACTCGATCCGACGGTGCAGCTCCTCGGGCGCGATCTTGCCCGCGGCCCGGTCGTCCAGCTCCTTCTTGCGCACGCGCACCACCAGGGTCCGCAGCGGACGCGCGATCACGAAAGGGGACCCGGGGACGAAGTCCACCGCCACCACCACGGACTCCTCCGGGCGCACGATCCGCAGGCTGTGACCCTGGCCTTCGAGCGCGCTGGTGACGGCGGCGCGGACATCGGAGATGACCTGCCCGGGGCCGCGGGTGTCCTCCGGGCCCTCGGACTCGAACCAGAAGCGCCAGGGGGGCGGGATGGGCGGGGGGACGGGACCGGAGGGCGGCGAAGGGGCGGGGGGCGGCCCCAACCGGATCTGGATCTCCTGCGTGAACTCCTCGAGGTCGTGCTCGGCCTTCTGTCGGTCACGCTCCGCCTGACGCTGCAGGTCTTCCGCCTGCTCCACCATAGTCTTCACGTCTTGCTCCCGCAGCTCGGCTTCGTCGGTGCGGCCTTGCTGGGCGAGACTCTGGGCCTCACGCTGCAGCCGTCGCTGCTCTTGGCGGAGCCGCGCCACCCCCGTCTGCGCCCGCCCCCGCATGATGAAGACGCGCCCTTCCTCGGGGAGGGCGCGGGGGGCGAGGATGAAGACCGCGCCCATGCCTTTGAGGTGGTAGGCCCGGCAAGAATCTCCCCCCAAGACGAGGCTCGTCCCGCTTCGGCTCACCTTGGCCACCGCCCCTACGAGAGCGGACTGCACGGCCTGGAGGTCGGCGCGCGGATCGGGGGTCGCCTGAGCGAAGGCCCGCGCGGGAAGGACAAGGAGCGCCGTCGCCAGGGCGGCGGCGGGGGCAAGACGCCAGGGCATGGTCATCACCTCTTCTGTGCGGCCTCAAGCACGTAGCCCATGAGCTCGGTGGTGCGGGCCACTTGCTGTCCGTTCTTGCCGTCCAGATAGGAGAGGCCCGCGCTGATACGGGCCATATCGTACCGGCGCTGGGCTTCCTTCTTCGCGGTCCAGTCCTCCAGGCTCGCGCGCAGGAGCTCCCCCTGACGCAACTCGCTCTTCTGGATCATCTCCTCGACCTGGGGCAGGACCGCCGGCTCGGCACGCGGGGCGGCCGAGAGCGTGGCCTGCAGGGCCTGGATCTCTTCGTGGTGGCGGGCGTCCTGCTCGGCGAGCAGCCGCCGCAGATCCCGGTCTCCGCTCCCCAGGCGGATGGCGAGCTGGCCCTTCTCGTAGCGCACCTCGGAGCCGGAGAGGCCGAAGGCCGCGCCCACGGCCAGGAGGAGGACGGCGGCCGCGGCCAGGAACCGGGAGGGGGCGGAGCGGGGCCGCACGGTCTTCCGCAGACCCTCCGGAACCTCCCAGGCCGCGAGCTGCCCGCGAAGGCCGCGCAGGGCCGCCATCTCCTCGCGGCAGGTGGAGCAAGCCGCCAGATGCTCCTCCACGCGCTCGCGGGTGGCGGGGTCAGCCTCCCCGTAGAGCACGTCCAACCTCTCGTCACGAAGAACGCTGCATTCCATAGCCGTCTCTCCTCGTCCTTTAGGGCGTGGGGGCGGGCAGGGGCGTCGTGCCCCGCAGGCCCTGGTGCTCGAGCCTCTGCCGGAGCTGTCCGAGCCCGCGGTAGAGCCGTGTCTTCACCGTCGACAGCGGCACGTCGAGGACCTGCGAAATCTCGAGGAACGTGAGCTCTTGGTACTCCTTGAGCACGATCACCTCGCGCTGCTCCTCGGGCAGCGCCGCCACCGCCGCCGCCACCGTCCGGCACACCTCTCGCCTCTGAAGCAGATCGAGCGCGCTCGGCCGGGCCTCGGGGAGCGATTCCCCGCCCTCCTCCAACTCATCGAGGCTCACGAGCGTCCTTCCCTTTCGTCGACGGACCCGGTCCCGGCAGAGGTTGAGGGCGATCTGGTAGAGCCAGGAGGAGAAGCGGGCCTCCTTCTTGAAGGTTCCGAGGCCGCGGTAAGCCTTAAGGAAGGCCTCCTGGCACAGGTCGCGGGCCTCTTCTTCCGAACCCACCAGCCTGTAGATAGCGCCTCGAATCTTCCTCTCCCATCGCACCAGCAGCTCATCGAACGCAGACCACTCCCCGGCCAGACACGCTTCCACCAGCGCTTCATCGGTGCGCCCCATGTCCCTCCGCATCAGATAGGACGCGGTGTGGCTGGTAAGAGTCCAATATTCTGTCTATAGACAGATTCAGGATGCTCGCGGATGATGCTCTCTGTAAATCTGCAGTATATGTCGAGCATCCACATGGGTGTATCTCTGGGTGGTCGAGAGGCTGCTATGCCCCAGAAGCTCTTGAATCGTACGCAGATCCGCGCCCCGCTCCAAGAGATGGGTCGCGAAGCTGTGGCGGAGCGTGTGGGGGCTCATCTTCTTTGCCAGGGCCGTCTCCCCCAGCCGCCTGCTGAAGATCATACGAATACTTCTATCTGTCAATCGCCCCCCGCGGAGGTTGACGAAGAGGGCGTCGGTCCGTGGCTGGGCGCGCGAGCGGGCGGGCAGGTAGGCCATGAGAGCGGCCCGGGCGACGGTGCCGAACGGGACGACCCGCTCCTTTCTCCCCTTTCCCAGGACTCGGACCAGCCGCGCGTCGAGATCCACCTCGCCCAGGTCCAGGCCCACGAGCTCGGCGCATCGGATCCCGGTGGCATAGAGGAGCTCCAAGATGGCGCGGTTCCTGAGCGCCCCGTCGGTCACTCCGGGCAGGTCCAGGAACGCGGCCACCTCCGCTTCCTCGAGGTGGGCGGGGATCCGACGCTCGGTGCGGGGCGACAGCAGGGCCCGGGCCGGGTTCCGCTCCACCGTCCCCTCGCGGCAGAGGAAGCGGAAGAAGGTCCGCAGGCTGGCCAGCTTCCGGGCCGCGGTCGCCTTCTTGACCCCCCGCTCATGGAGGTGGGCCAGGAAGGAGCGTATGAGGAGGTGATCGACGTCTCGCGGGTGGGCCTCCCTCCCCACGGCCGCCCGCAGGTGGGCGCGGAACTGTTTGAGATCCTCCCCGTAGGCGCGGACGGTGTGGGGGGAGGCGTTTCGCTCGTCCTCAAGGTGCCGGAGGAACGCGGCCACCGCTCGCTGCATGAGAGGGCCTAGACGGTGGTGGCGGCCCGGGGCGCGGGGGTTGCTACGCCCTCCTGGAGCCGCGGAGCGAACCGTCGCAGGCTGTCCAGGGCTCGCTGCGCCATGGCCAGGCGCTTGCGCGCCTTGTCCCGGATGCGGACGGGAAGGTCGGGCAGCAAGCCGAAGGCAATGTTGGTGGGCTGATAGTGGCGGGGATCGCTCCGGGCGATGTAGCGGCCGAGCGCTCCCAGGGCGGTGTCTTCCGGGAAGACGGGGGGGGCGCCGCCCTGGGACCGGAAGGCGGCGCCGATGCCCGCCATGAGTCCGGAGGCCGCGGATTCGACGTATCCCTCGACCCCCGACATCTGACCCGCGAAGAAGAGGCCCGGGCGCCGCCGGGTCTCGAAGGTGGGCTCGAGGGTGGCGGGGGCGTTGACGTAGGTGTTCCGGTGGATCATCCCGTGGCGCACGAACTCCGCCCCCTCCAGGCCGGGGATCATCTGAAAGACGCGCTTCTGCTCGCCCCACTTGAGCTGGGTCTGGAAGCCCACGATCGAGAAATGGCTGGCCGCCAGGTTGTCCTGGCGGAGCTGGACCACCGCGAAGGGGCGGGCGCCCGTGCGGGGGTCGTTGAGGCCCACCGGCTTCAGGGGGCCGAAGCGCAGGGTCTCGGGGCCCCGGCGGGCCATGACCTCGAGCGGGAGGCAGCCCTCGAAGAAGAGCTCGTGCTCGAAGTCGTGGAGGGTGGCGCACTCGGCCGCGATCAGGGCCTCCTGGAAGGCGTGGTACCCAGCCTCCGTAAGGGGGCAGTTCACGTAGTCATCCCCCCCCTTGCCGTAGCGCGAGGCTCGGAAGGTCTTGCTGAAGTCGATGCTCTCCGCCTCCACGACCGGGCTCACCGCGTCATAAAAGTAGAGGTGGGCCTGGCCCACGAAAGCGGCCACGTCCTGGGCCAGCGCCTCCGAGGTCAAGGGCCCGGTGGCCACGATCGAGACGGGTGCGTCGGGGATGCGGAGCACCTCGTCCCGATGGATGGTGACCCCGGGTAGGGCGTTCACGGCCGCGGTGACCCTTTCCGCGAAGAGACCGCGGTCGACCGCGAGCGCACTCCCCGCCGGCACCCGGACCTCGTCCGCCACCCGGATGATCAGGGAGTCCAGCCGCCGCATCTCCTCCTTGAGGAGGCCGGCCGCCTGGTCGAGCGCGTTCCCCCGCAGGCTGTTCGAGCAGACGAGCTCGGCCAGGTTAGAGGTCTGGTGAACCGGGGTGGGGCGGGTGGGCCGCATCTCGTGGAGCTCCACCTTTACCCCGCGCCGGGCCAGCTGCCACGCGGCCTCGCTGCCCGCGAGGCCGCCCCCGACGATCGTCACCGGCGAGCTCATCTTCGAAACAGTATAGCGCCCCCCGAAGGGAGGGGTGGAGCCTAGGCGGGCGCGCTCAAGCCGCGCGCTTGTAGTGGCAGGCCTCGTTGCCGCAGAAGACGACCTTGCCCTCTTTCTTGGTCTCTTTCTCGAGAAGGTAGGGGCGGCCGCAGTCCGGGCAGGGCTCGGGGATGGGCTTGTGGTAGGCCGTGAACTTGCACTCCGGGTAGCGCCGGCAACCATAGAAGAAGCGCCCCCAGCGTCCCTTTCGCTCCACCACTTGGCCCTGGCCGCAGTCCGGGCACAAAAGGCCTATCTCCCGGGCTTCCTTCTTCTTGATGTACTTGCAGGTGGGATAGTTGCTGCAGGCGATGAAGGCCCCGAAGCGCCCCCGGCGCCACATGAGGTCGTTGCCGCAGGCGGGGCACTTCTCCTCGATGGGAGCCAGGACTTCCACCTGGAGCTTGCCCCCCTCTCCCCGCACCAGGCGCTTGGTCTCCTTGCACTCCGGGTAGCGCGTGCAAGCCAGGAAGGGGCCGAACCGGCCCTTCTTCAGGACCATGGGGTTGCCGTCCTTGGCGCAGACCGCCTGGGCCACGTCCTCGTGCACATCGGGAGAGTCGGTCCCCTCCCCGCCCGCGAGCTGGCGGGTGTTCTTGCACTCGGGATAGGCGGAGCAAGCCAGGAACTTCCCGTAGCGGCCCCACTTGATCACCATGGGAGAGCCGCACTTGTCGCAGACCTCGTCCGTCTTCTCCTCCATCCGCTTGATGTCCTTCATGTCGCGGTTGGCGTTGTCGAGATCCTTCTTGAACTTCTTCCAGAACTGGTTCAGGGTGTTGAGGAGGTTGTCCCGCCCCTCCTCTATCTCGTCGAGCTCCAGCTCCATGGCCGCCGTGTACTCGACGTTCATGATGTCGTGGAAGTGCTGGACCAGGAGATCCGTGACCAGAAACCCGAGCTCGGTGGGGTAGAGCTTGCCCTCCCGCTTCTCCATGTACTCGCGGGCTTCGATGGTGGAGATGATGGAGGCGTAGGTGCTGGGACGCCCGATCCCGTTCTCCTCCATCTCCTTCACCAGGCTGGCCTCGCTGAACCGGGGCGGGGGCTGGGTGAAGTGCTGGTCGGTGTCGAGCTTCTTCAGCTCGAGCACATCGCCCACGGCCAGGGGCGGCAGCACGGCCCCCCCCGTCTCCGGCTCCCCATCCTCTCCGGCCGGGGCGGGGGGCCGGGTGTCCACCTTCTCCTCCCCGGTCTCCTCGTAGACGGCCAGGAATCCCTTGAATCTCAGGTTGGAGCCCTTGGCCCGCAGCAGGTACGGCCCGGCCGTGATGTCCACCACCGTCTCGTCGTAGACCGCGGGACGCATCTGGGAGGCCACGAAGCGGTTCCAGATGAGGGTGTACAGGGCCAGCTCGTCTTTGCCCAGATACTTCTTGATGGACTCGGGGTCTCGCTCGAGGTAGGTCGGCCTTATCGCCTCGTGCGCGTCCTGCGCATCCTTCTTGCTCCGGTAGAAGACCGGCTTCTCGGGTACATAGTCCTCGCCGTAGGTGGCCGCGATGTGTCCCCTCACCGCGGTCAGGGCGTCGGCGGAGACCCGCGTGGAGTCCGTCCTCATGTAGGTGATCAGGCCCTGGCTCCCCTCGGGCCCGAGCTCGATCCCCTCGTAGAGCCGCTGGGCCACCTGCATGGTCTTGCGGACGGGGAAGCGCAGCTTCTTGAAGCCCTCCTGCTGGAGCTTGGAGGTGATGAAGGGAGGAACGGGATTGCGCTTCCGCTCCTTGGGCTGGACCTTTTCCACCCGGAAGGTGGCCGCCTCCAGGTCCTTCCGAACCGCCGTCGCCCCCTCCCCGCCCCCGATCTCGAGGTTCTTCCCCTCCTTCTTTATGAGGCTGGCGGGGAAGACGGGCGGCTCTTTTGCCGCCAGGTGGGCGAGGACCGTCCAGTACTCCTCGGGGACGAAGGCCCGGATCTCCCGCTCGCGGTCGCAGATGAGCTTCAGGGCCACGGACTGCACCCGCCCCGCGGAGAGGCCCCGCCGCACCTTCTCCCAGAGGATGGGGCTCACCTTGTAGCCGACCAGGCGATCCAGGATGCGGCGCGCCTGCTGGGCGTCGACCTTCTTTTCGTCCACCTCCACCGGGTTCCGGAAGGCCTCGTCGATGGCCTTCTTCGTGATCTCGTTGAAGACCACGCGTCGGACCTTCTTCCGCGCGCGGACGCTCTTCCCCGCCAGCTCCTCCGCCAGATGCCAGCAGATGGCCTCCCCTTCGCGATCGGGGTCGGCGGCCAGGAAAATCGTGGAGGCGTCCTTGGCCGCCGCCTTGAGCTCGTCGAGGACCTTCTTGCGCGTGGCCAGGACCTCGTACTCCGCGAGGAAGCCGTGCTTGACGTCCACTCCCAGCTTCTTCTTGGGGAGGTCGCGGACGTGGCCCATGGAAGCCTTCACGCTGTAGTCGCGGCCCAGGTACTTGTTGATGGTCTTGGCTTTTGCGGGGGACTCGACAATGACTAGGTTTTTCGCCACCTTGTTGTTTCAGTTCCTCGGGAAGAGCGGGCAAAGACGTCGGCGCCGCTTCGGGCTCGCCTCCCGCCGCCAACGAGGTGTGCGGAGCAAGAGAAGCCGCGCGCGGCCCCTCTGCGCTCGAAGGCGGGGCCGGTTCCCAGGCGGATCCGGCCGCGAGATCATTCGCACATCTTGGTGCCGTGAAGGAGCGATCACCGTGCCCGGCGTCACTACGCCGAGCTTCAAGGCGAACTCCGCCGCGCTCTGAGCGCACCGCGACCCGGCGGGTCGGCCCCGGCCGCGCTCCGCCCCCGTTTGTCGCTCGATCGTCATCGGGTCAATGCTCTCATGGCTGCGTGTCACCGGCCGCTCCAAGGGTTGATCATTGTATGGGCGACCCCCTGCCTGTCAAGGTCCGGCTCTTTTTGGGAGGCAGGCGGAGTGTCCGTGTCAGGGGGCAGCGGGTGTCCCTGACGCGGGACAAAGCGGAGGCGGCCCGAAGGGCCCGGGGCCCTCATCCCGGGCCCTTGCGGCGTTCCGCGCCCCATTGTACGGTGGGAGAGCCGTGGCACCGCCCTTGCTTTCGCCGAGCGTGCCAGCTACCATCGAAGCCTTCGCTTCGAGAGAGGGCTCGTGAACGCGCTTCTTCCGCTCCTTTGGCTCCTCCTCGCACCCGCCCCGGATCCGGCCAAGAGCACGACCGGTGCCGAGGAGCTGGGATTTGGGATCGAGGTGGCCCGCAAGGGCCTCTGGGGGGAAGCCCGCTTCCGCTTCGAAAAGGCGCTGGCCCTCAACCCCGACAGCGCGGAGGCTCTGAACGACTTGGCCGTGGCCCTCGAGCAACAGGGCGAGTTCGCGAAGGCCCGCGAGAGCTACGAGAAGGCCCTGAAAAAGAAGCCGGGAAGCCTTTACATCCAGCAGAACTACGACCTCTTCCGAGAGGCCGATGACAAGCGAAACCGCAAGACCAAGAAACGTTAGCCTCCTCTTCCTGGCCGTGCTTTCGAGCGTGGCCTGCGCGAGCTTCGTGGAGGTGCCGGTGGAGACCCCCCTCTCGTCTAAGCTGGACGTGGGGGCCTTCCGCCGCGTTCTCATCGCTGGCTTCGTGACCGATCCCGGAGAGGCGGACGTGGACTTGGGTGCGGAGACCTCGCGCCTCCTCCAGAACCAGCTGCGCTCGAACACCAAGCTGCAGGTCCTCGACCCCGACCACCCGCCCCTGAACGACGCCCTCGAGAAGGTGCTGGAGAAGCTGGGACCGGGCGGCAGGTACAACAAGCAGGAGAAGGAGCAGTACCGCCTGGAGACCGACCGGGTCCTGCAGGACCCCGAGTTCTGGCGGAAGATCGGCGAGGAGTACCAGAATCCCCTGATCGTCACCGGCCGCCTGGGTTTCGAGACCCAGAACCGCTCTGGCTTCCAGCCCGAGGAGCGCGTGCTCCGCCGGCCCAACTCGAACACGGCCCAGGTCGTGCGCGGCAACCGCTACCTGGAGCGGAAGGGCTACAGCCTGAGCGCGGACTTTTACTTCGTCGACGGCCGGACCGGGCAGACCCTCCACAAGGAGAAGTTCACGGAAGAAGTCCTCTACGGGGAGGACCAGAAGATCTCCCCCCTCTCGTCGTACTTCGAGCTCATGGACCGTCTGCTGCCGAACTTCCTGGGCGTGATCTCGCCCCAGAAGATCCGCGGGACCCGGGTCCTCCTGCGATAGGAAACCCATGAACACGCACGGCGTTGCTCTCCGGAGGCTGGGGAGGGTGCTGGCTCTCCCCTTCCTTCTGAACCTGGGAGGGCCGGCGCCCGCCTCCGCCCAGTTCATCCCCTATTACGGGAAGAACAAGGTCAAGTACGACAACTTCGCCTGGCGGGTCTACAAGAGCCCCCACTTCGAGGTCTTCTACTATCCCGAGTTCGAGCAGCATCTGGCGCGGCTGGTCTCCTACCTGGAGAGCGCCTACTTGAAGCTGGCCACCGGCCTCAAGCACGAGATCTCAAACCCCATCCCCGCCATCCTCTACAAGACCCATTCCGAATTCGAGCAGACCAACCTCTTCGGCGATTTCGTTCCCGAGGGTGTCTTGGCCTTCGCGGAGCCCCTGCGGGGACGGCTCGTGCTGCCCATCGACGAGCCGCCCGATCGGCTGCAGGGACTGATCCAGCACGAGCTCACCCATATCTTCGAGTTCGACCTCATCCCGCGCTTCATGGGCTACGGGTTCGCCCAGCGGCAGATCCCCCTCTGGATCGACGAGGGCCTGGCCGACTACTTCCGCGGGATCTGGGACCCCTTGGACCTCATGCAGGTGCGCGATGCGGCCGTGACCGAGCAGGTGCCCAAGCTCTCCCGGGCCGAGTTCGAGGCCTTCAGCGGCCGGCTCGTCTACAACATGGGCCACGCCTGTTTCGAGTTCATGGAAGCCCGCTACGGAAAGGAGGGGATCCGGCAGTTCCTCTACACCCTCCGCAAGGGGATCCTGGGCGGGTCCACCGAGGACATCTACAAGCAGGCGTTTCGGACCACCCCTGAGGAGTTCGACGAGGCGTTCGACAAGTGGCTGAAGGAGCGCTTCAAGCCCTACCGCGACAAGCAGCGGCCCAGCGACTACGGAAGGGACCTCTCCCCCAACAAGGACAAGACCCCCTACACCCAGGTCTTCGGCTTCGCTCCCAGCCCTTCGGGAGAGATCGTGGCCGCCGTCACCGCCAACCGCTCGGAGGGCGAGGCCGACGTGGTGCTCCTCTCCGCCCGGGACGGGACGGTGTTCCAGAACCTGACCCGGGGCCACTCCGAGTTCGAGAACATCACCTTCAATGACGACTTCGTGGCCGGGCGCATGCTGAGCTTCGATCCCAAGGGCGACAGCGTGGCCTTCTTCGGGAGGGTGGGGAAGGGGCGGAGCCTCTTCCTGGTCTCGGTCCTGAACGGCAACGTCCTGCGCCGGGTCTCCCTCGACCTCGACGAGGCGCAGGCCCCCTGCCTGCTCCCCGACGGCCGGCACGCCCTCTTCGCCGCCCTTAAGGAAGGGGTGGCCGACATCTATCTTCTGGACATGCAGACGGGCAAGTACGAGAACCTCACCCGGGACCCCTTCTACGACGCCGACCCCCAGGTCTCCCCCGACGGCAACCTGGTCGTCTACACCAGAAGGATCAGCGGGCACGACAAGATCTTCGCCTTCCCCCTCAGTGACCCCGCCCACAAGACCCAGCTCACCTTCGGGCCCCACGACGACAACGCCCCCTCCTTCTCCACCGACGGGAAGAAGATCTTCTACTCCTCCAACGAGGACCAGGACATCTACAACGTGCGCAGCCTGGACCTGGAGACGGGGGTGATCG
The DNA here is from genome assembly GCA_035570235.1 of Vicinamibacteria bacterium. NCBI lineage: Bacteria > Pseudomonadati > Acidobacteriota > Vicinamibacteria > Vicinamibacteria bacterium. The sequence continues at coordinate 104,334 of DATMML010000103.1, forward strand.
AGCAATACACCGACGTCCTAGGGGGCAACATGGCCCCCGCGCCCCTCAAGGGGAGGACGGGCGATCGGTTGGCCTTCATCAGCTACTTCAAGGGCGAGTATCGGCTCCAGACCAAGGACCTGAGCGAGCCCATGAAGGAGGTCGACCAGGAAGTCCAGGCCGCCTCCGAGGGATCGGTGGACTTCCAGCCCGACCTGAGCCACCAGGTGGTGCCCGAGAACAAGCGCCGCAAGCGGCTGTTCGAGGGTCTTTACCTCCAGGGCCGGCCGCCCCTCAACCTGGGGGTGACCTCGAGCGGAGACTTCTTCGGGGGCAGCCAGGTTGCGCTCACCGACGTCTTGGGCGACCACCAGTTCGTGCTGACCGCGTACTCCCTCCGGGAGTTCCGCACCTACGAGGGGACCTACATCAACCTCGCGAGCCGCCTCCACTGGGGCATCGAGGCCTTCGACACCACCCGCTTCTTCTACGCCGATCCCTACGGGGCCATTCTCACCAACTACTTCTCCCGGCAGGGCGCCATCGCGACCCAGCGTTTGACGGGCGCAAACGTAATCGGCACCTATCCCCTGGACAAGTTCCGGCGCCTGGACTTCTCGGCCGGGTTCTACCGGCTGGCCGAGGAGTTCCCCGACCCCACCACCCAAGCCCAGGTCCAGTCGCAGGCCCAGGCCTTGGGCGTTCCCTTCGTTTTGAACAACGGGAGCCTGGCGCCCATCAGCCTGACTCTCGTCTCCGAGACCACGCGCTTCGCTCCTTGGGGCCCCCTCGACGGCAGCACGTATTCGGTCGGCTACTCGGTGGCGCCCCCCATCGGCAGCTTGCTCTCCCGCCAGGTCGTCGACGTGGACGCGCGCAAGTACCTCCGATTGGGCTCCACCTCCACCCTCCTCGCCCTGCGGGCCCGGGGCTTCTACTCCACCGGCTCCAACCCCGCCATCTACTATTTCGGCGGCAACATGGAGCTTCGGGGATACCCATACCTGTCCTTCTCCGGGAACGAGGGCTTCTTCGCCAACGCGGAGCTGCGCCTGCCCCTCATCCACGCCATGCTCACCCCCATCGGCATCCTGGGTCCCGTGCGGGGCAGCCTTTACTTCGGGATCGGGGGGGCCAAGTACAAAGGTCAGCCCTACAGCTTCTCGAGCAGCGCCTCCGGGACTTCTTACGTGAACTGCATCAACCAGGGCGATCCGGCCTGCGCCTTCGGCGACCCCGTCTCCGGCTTCCATCTGGTGGACGCGCGGGCCTCGGTCGGCTACGGCCTCCAGATGTTCTTCCTGGGCTACCCCCTCCACTTCGACTTCACCAAGCTGACCGACCTCAAGGTGTACTCCAGCGGGTGGAAGTTCGACTTCTGGCTGGGGTTCGACTTCTAGGTTTGACGGCCGGTTCCACCCTGTGCTAAATTGTTGTGTTTTAGCGGGACTCTGTCGCGGGAGGCATGAGCGGTGTACGCGATCATCCGGACGGGCGGCAAGCAGTATCGGGTCCAGGCCGGGGATGTCGTCCGCGTGGAGCGCCTGGCGGCGGCGGTGGGAGCGAGCGTCACCCTGGACGACGTGCTCCTGATCGGGGACGAGGGCTCGACCCGAATCGGCGCCCCCCGGGTGGAGAACGCCTCCGTCCAGGGAACCGTGGTGGAGCAGGACCGGGACGCCAAGATCCGTATCTTCAAGTACAAGAAGCGCAAGCACTACCGCAGAACCAAGGGACACCGTCAGTCCTTCACCGCGGTCCGGATCGACCGCGTCCAGGCCTAGGGCGAAGGCAGGCAACACATGGCGCACAAGAAGGGGCAGGGCTCGAGCCGCAACGGGCGCGACAGCAATTCGCAGCGCCTGGGCGTGAAGCGATTCGGCGGTGAGCAGGTGAAGAGCGGCACGATCATCATCCGTCAGCACGGCACCACGTGGAAGCCGGGGAAGAATGTGGGGCTGGCCAAGGACCACACCCTCTTCGCGCTTTTGGAGGGGGTCGTGAAGTTCGAGGACCACGGCTCCCGCGGGCAAAGGGTGAGCGTGCTCCCGGCCGCGAGTTAGTTCTTAGGCCACCCCCAAAGGGGCGGCCCATCCATGTTCGTCGACCAAGTCAAAATCTTCGTCAAGGGGGGAGACGGGGGGCGCGGCTGCTCCAGCTTCCGACGGGAGCCCTATGTTCCCAAGGGCGGTCCCGACGGCGGCGTGGGCGGGGGGGGAGGCGACGTCGTCCTCCTAGCCGTCTCCCACCAGAACACGCTTCTCCCCCTGCGCTACCACACGGAGTTCCGGGCCGAGCGCGGAGGGCATGGCGGCTCCGGGAACCGGACCGGCCGGCGAGGGGAGGACCTGCTGGTTTCCGTTCCCCCCGGGACCTCGGCCCGCCAGGAGGACACCGGCGAGCGCCTGGGCGAGGTCCTGCGCGACGGGGAGCGCCTGCTTCTGGCCCGGGGCGGGAGGGGGGGCCGCGGCAACCGGTCGTACCTCTCGAACCGCAACAAGGCGCCCCGCGAGGCGGAGCCCGGCCAGCCGGGGGAGGAGCGCTGGCTGATCCTGGACCTGAGCCTGATCGCCGACGTGGGGCTCCTGGGGGTGCCCAACGCGGGCAAGTCCACCCTGCTCTCGCGCATCTCCGCGGCCCGGCCCAAGGTGGCGGATTACCCCTTCACCACCCTCACCCCCGTGCTGGGCGTGGTGGAGGTGGAGGAGGCCAGCTTCGTGGTGGCGGACATCCCGGGCATCCTGGAAGGGGCGCACGCGGGGGCAGGCCTGGGCTTGCGCTTCCTGCGCCACGTGGAGCGCACGCGGGTGCTCTTGCATGTGGTGGACGCCTCCGGCACCAGCGGCCGCGATCCCGTGGCCGACCTCCGCACCGTGCGCGATGAGGTGCGCGCCTGGGACCCCGCGCTCCTCACCCGCCCGCAGCTCCTGGTCGCGACCAAGCGCGACGCGGTGACGGAGCCCGACCCCCTGCCCGCCCTCCTCGAGGAGGCCCGCGGCCTGGGGATGGAGGTCGTGCCCGTGTCCGCGGTCACGGGGGCGGGGCTCCTGGAGCTGAAGCGGGCGCTCGCCCGTCGGGTGGAGATGGCGCGGACGACACCCGTGGACGCTCTCGTGGAGCGCGCTTGAGGATCGGTTTCATGGGCGGGACCTTCGATCCCATCCATCTCGGACACCTGCGGGCGGCGGAAAATGCGCGGGAGGGTCTGGGCCTCGACCAGGTCGCCTTTGTGCCCGCCCGCATCCCACCCCATCGAGACCGCCCCCTCTCGCCCGCCCTCGATCGCTTCGCCATGGTCGCCCTGGCCACCGCTGGCCATCCCCACTTCGTACCCTCCGACCTCGAGCTCGAGCGGGAGGGGCCGAGCTACACCGTGGACACCCTGGCCGCCTTGCGGGCCGGACGGCCGGACGACGCTCTCGTGGTGATCGTGGGCAGCGACACGTTCCCGGAGATGCGCACCTGGAAGGAGTCGGAGCGGCTGTTCGCGCTCTGCGCCGTGGCGGTGGTGGGCCGGCCGGGCGAGGGCGGGGAGCAAGCACCCCCCCTCCCGGAGGTCCGGGGCGTCGAGCGGGTCGAGGGCCCCGGCCTGGCCATCTCGTCCACCGCCATAAGGGAGCGCGTCCGGCGGGGGCTCTCCGTCCGCTACCTGGTCCCGGACGCGGTCGCGGACTACATCGCCAAGCGGGGGCTCTACTCTTGATCAACGCCCTCAAGGTCGCCGCGCACTCCGCCCTGGGCAAGAAAGCGGAGGACGTGGTCGTGCTCGACCTCCGGCGCGGGGCCGCGTTCACGGATTACTTCCTGCTCGCCTCGGGAACGAGCCAGAGGCAGATCCTGGCCATCGCGGACGCGGTCCTGGAGGCGCTGCGCGGGGAGGGCTATCGCCCCGACCACATGGAGGGATACCCGCGCCAGGAATGGATCCTGCTCGACTACTCGGCGTTCGTGGTTCACATCTTCACCCCCCGCATGCGGAGCTTCTACGACCTGGAGCGGCTCTGGGGGGGGGCCACCCGGGTGGAGATAGCGGGATGAGCCCGGCCTCGCTGCGCGAGGGCTTGACCGGGGTGGTGGCGGAGTCCCCCGCCATGCGCGAGCTCCTGCCCGTGATCCTGCGGCTGGCCGAGGCCAAGAGCGCGGTCCTCCTCGAAGGGGAGAGCGGCACCGGCAAGGACCTGGTCGCCCATTGGCTGCACTACGCCGGGGCCCGCCGCGACGGCCCCCTCATCAAGGTCCACTGCCCCTCGATTCCGGAGGACCTCCTGGAGTCGGAGCTGTTTGGCCACGAGCGGGGGGCCTTCACGGACGCCAAGCAGGCCAAGCTGGGCAAGATCGAGATGGCGGCGGGGGGGACCCTCTACTTCGACCAGGCCCAGGAGCTCTCCATGGCGCTGCAGGCCAAGCTCCTGCGGGTGGTGGAGGAGAGGTCCTTCGAGCGACTGGGGGGAACGCGCACCATCGAGGTGGACGTGCGCGTCGTGTCCTCCTCCAGCGTGGACCTGCGGGAGGCGGTGGGGGCCGGACGCTTCCGGGAGGACCTCTTTCACCGTCTGAACGTCGTCCCCTTGAAGCTGCCCCCTTTGCGCAACCGGCGGGAGGACATCCGGCCCCTGGCCGAGCTCTTCCTGCTCCGCGAGAGGGAGAGGGGGACGACCAAAGCCAAAGACTTCGACCCCGAGGCGGCGCAGGCCCTCCGGGGCTACCTGTGGCCCGGCAACGTGCGTGAGCTGCGGTCGGTGGTGGAACGGGCCGCCCTGTATTCGGCGGGAGAGGCGATCCTGCCCGCGGCCCTGCCTGGATTCATCCTCGAGCAGCCCTCGACCCTGTGGGCGGGGCGGGACCGCCGCCCCTCCCTGAAAGACGTGCAGCAGGCCTACATCCGTTACGTGCTGGACCAGGTGGGGGGCAGCCAGACCCGCGCCGCCGCCATCCTGGGCATCAGCCGCAAGGCGCTCTGGGAGAAACGTCGACGCTTTGGGATCCCTTAAGGAATGACAATGGAACAAAAGAAGCTCAAGCTCTTCCGGGACAAGCTGGTCCAAAAAAAGCAGGACATCCTGGAGGCGTACAACAAGAACAAGACCTACGGCAAGGAAGCCGACGAGGAGGGGGCCCAGGACATCGCCGACAAGGCCTCGAACTCCTATACCAAGGAATTCCTGTTCAGCCTGTCCAACACGGAGCGGGACCTCTTGCGGATGGTCGACGAGGCTCTGGGCCGCATCGACGGCCGCCGGTTTGGGTACTGCGTCTCATGTGAGGACGAGATGAACCAAAAGCGGCTGGACGCCGTGCCCTGGGCCCGCCACTGCCTGCCCTGTCAGGAGAAGCAGGAGCAGGGGCTGCTGTGAGGCGGCGGTGAGCCTGCTCTCCGCGGGCACCGCCCGCCGCCTGGTGGAGCCGGTCCTGGCCGTGGTCTTCCCTTCCCTCTGCCGGGTCTGCACGGAGCCCCTCGCGCTCCGGGGGGGCCCGCTCTGCGATCCGTGTTGGCAGGCGCTGCCCCGCCACCGCGGCCCCACGTGCGCCTGCGGAATGGCCGGCCGGGGCACCCCTTGCGGGCGCTGTCGGCGCGGCCTCCAGCCCCTGGCCGCGGGGGCCAGCCTGGGCCCCTACGAGGGCGGGCTTCGCGCTCTGGTCCACGAGCTTTCCGACCGGGGGCGACCCCGGTTAGCGGCGCGGCTGGCGGAAACGCTCCTCGCGGACGGGGCCGCGCGTCGGGTGCTGTCCACGGGGGGCCTCCTCGTGCCCATCCCCCTCCACCCGCGGCGCCGGCGCGAGCGGGGCTTCAGCCCGTCCGCGCTTTTGGCCCGCGAGCTGGCGCGGCGCAGCGGCCTGCCCTGCTCGGAGGAGGCCCTGGTGCGGCGCCTGGACACCCCGCCCCCGGCCGGCCTCTCCGCGGCCCGGCGACGGAAGGACATGGCCCTGGCCTTCGCGGTGAGGCGGCGGACAAAGATCGCGGGGCGGGTGGTCGTCCTCGTGGACGACGTGCTCGCCACCGGGGCCACTGCCCGGGCCTGCGCGAGGGCTCTGCGGGCCGCGGGCGCGGCCGAGGTCCGACTCTTGACGGTGGCGAGGGTCGCTTAGGGGTCTACGAGGGGAGGACGTCTTGAAAGAGCGGAGCCGAGGGAAGCGGGCGGGGACCGTGGGGGCGCTGGGGCTGCTGCTGCTGGCCGCGCCCGCCGGGGCCTGGGGTCCTATCGGAGAGCGGTTGGTGATCGCGCGGGCCGTCGACACCCTGCCCAAACCGTTGAACAAGTTCTACAAGGACCATCGGCTAGAGATGCCCTCCCTCGCCCCGGACAGCCGGCCGGGGCCGAGGACGCCGGACCGCCGCTTCGAGGTGGACCGGCTGCTGCCCTTCCCCTTCCTCGAGCTGCCCCGAACGGAGAAGGGCCTGCAGGAGAAGTTCGGGGAGGATGTGTCGGCCAAGGTGGGCCGCCTGCCCTGGCTCATTCAAGAATCCTACGCGCGGCTCTTGGAGGCGTTCCGCTCTCGGGACAAGGGTCAGATCCTGACCGAGTCCGACACCCTGGCCGGGCTCGTGGCCGACCTCAACAACCCGCTCTCCCTGACCGAGAACTCCGACGGCCAGAAGACCGGTCAGAACGGCCTGGGGGCCCGGTTCTCGGAGCGCTCGCTGGAGGCCTGGCAGACCCGGCTCGGCCTGAACCCGGAGACGGCCGTCTTTCTCGACGACCCCAAGCAGTACGTCTTTTCCATCATCAACGGGACCTACATCTGGCTGGACAACCTCCTCTACCAGGAGGAGCTGGCCCGCCGGGGGAAGGCGGGATACACGGAAATCTACTACGAGGACTTGGAGCGCCGCGTGGGGCCCATCACCAAGGAGCGCCTGAGCCGCGCGGCCTCGGATGCGGGGAGCTACTGGTACACGGCTTGGACGCAGGCCGGACGCCCCGAGCTCAAGTAAGGGAAGGGCGCGGCCTCCGCGCGGTTTGACCGTCCCCGAGCATGTCATTATCATCGGAGAATCACGGCGGTTCTCCCGGTACACTTTCACGGAACGAGGCCCTTGGACGAGGGAATGGTGTCCCCTTCCGACGCTGAGCTCATCGAGCGCTGCCTCCGGAAGGACAACTCGGCGTGGGACCAGGTCGTCGCCCGTTTCCGGCGGAAGATCTTCCACATCGCCTACAAGTTCACCGGGAAACACGACGAGGCGGAGGACCTGACCCAGGAGATCTTCTTCAAGGTCTTCAAGAGCCTGGACAAGTTCAACCGCGACGCCGACTTCTCCACTTGGCTGAGCAGCGTGGCCCGCAACTATTGCATCGACCACTATCGCGCGAGCAAGCGGGAGCGCGAGGTGCTGGTCGAGGACCTGGTGGCCTTCGACCTCGCCCCCGCCTCCTCCGGCAACCCTCATCGGGCCCTCGAGGACCAGGACCGGCGCAGCTTTCTCCGCCGGGGACTGGACATGCTCCCCGACAAGCTGAGGGAGGCGGTCGTGCTGCGGGACCTGCAGGGCCTGAGCTACCAGGAGATGGCGGACCGCCTGGAACTGCCGGAGGGGACCGTGAAGAGCCGCATCAACCGCGGACGCGAGGAGCTCTCCCGCCTCCTGCTCCGGGCCCAGCAGCCGTTGCGGGGGAAGAGGGGCCGGGTGGCCGCGCGCAGAGGTCCGGAGGTGAGGTGATGCAGCTCGCAGTGGAGGAACGCGGTGACGTCCGGATCGTCCGGGTGCAGGAGGCTAAGCTGACCTACCCGGTCCTATCCTCCTTCTTCAGCGAGGTCCGCCAGCTCGTGGACGGGGGGATCCGCAAGGTGGTGATCGACCTGGGGGCGGTGAGCTACATCGACAGCGCTTCCATCGGCTGCCTCATGGACATCCACCGCCTGCTCCAGGAGAAGACGGGGGCGGTGAAGCTGGCCGGCCTGCAGCCGCGGGTGGAGACCATGATCTCCATGACGGGGGTGCACAAGATCATCGACATCCGCCGGGAAGTGGCGGAGGCCTTGAGCTCATTCGGGATCAAGAAGGGGCGGGGTAAGAGCGATGCGTAGGGTGCGCCTCACCACCGGTCACGAACTGAGCCTGGATGGTGATCTCCTCGGGATCCTGGAGGCCCTCTACCGGGAGGTTACCCTGAAGCACCAGCTCCGGGTCAGCTTCGAGGACATGATGCGCGAGATCGAGGGGCTGGTGGCCCAGATGGACGAGGAGGAGCGCAAGCGCTACCTTGTCGAGAGCCTGTTCCTGAACTCGGTGACCTACGAGAACGAGATGCTGGACGCTTACATGCGGAAGCTCACCGCCGCCAAGAAGAAGGGGCGGGGGGGACGCGCCGCCGGGAGGTCCCTGTGAGAAGAGCGTTGACCGCGGTGGCGGTGGTCCTGCTGGTCTCGTCCGCGTGGGCGCAAGACAAGGGGGCAAAGGGGGAGGCCGCCCCCAAGGGGCCCAAGATCCGGGTGGAGCCGACCACGTTCGATTTCGGCAAGGCCCTGCCCAACAAGACGCTGGACAAGGAGTTCAGCCTCCGCAACTTCGGGAACGAGGATCTGGTGATCGAGAACGTCTCCACCACCTGCGGGTGCACGGCCGCCCTCATGGACAGCAAGGTGGTCAAGCCCGGCGGCACCACCCCCCTGCGCGTCTCCCTGCAGACCCGCGAGTACTCGGGAAAGGTGGAGCGCACGATCCTGGTGCGCTCCAACGACCCCACCACCGCCCTCCTCGAGATCAAGGTCCAGGTAACGGTCGTCCCGGCCACGAAGTAGGGGCTCGCAGCCGTCCCGCTGATCTGACCTTCCTCCCGGTCACCGCCCGCGCGAGCTTCTCCCCGCGGTTCAGAACCAGCACGGGGGCGCGCCCCCTCAGCTCGAGCAATCGGAGCCCTCGGCCAAGAGCTCCTCGATGCGGGCGGCCATCTTGCGTCCGCTCTCCTCGCCCAGGTGGACCTCCCCGACCGTCACCCCACGAATGGTGCCGCAGCGATCCACGAGATAGATCGCCGGCCAATACTCGTTGCCGAGCGCACGCCAGTACCGGAGATCGTTGTCCAGGAGGTGAGAGAAGTCGAGCTTGTGCTCGCTCACGTGCGCCGCGACGGCGGCCCGGACATGCTCGTAGGGGAACTCGGGAGAATGAATTCCCACGACGGTAAGGCCGCGCGACCCATAGCGACCAAGCGCATCCCTGACCCAGGGAATCGTGCGGGTGCAGTTGATTCAGCCGAATGTCCAGACGTCAAGCAGGACCACTCGGCCGCGCAACTCGCGGATGCTCACCGGGGTTCCGACCCAATGCTTGGGGTCCAGGGTCGGGAACTCGGGTACGTCACGGCGGGCCGGCCCGGCATGGAGGAGCAGAGCGCTCAGAGCCAGGGTGACGGCGGTGGCACTCATCTTTAGCATTCCCGGCTCCAAGAAATCCTAAGCCGTCCTGTCCATGAGTCCGTGGTGGACCGAGCTCTGTTCCCGCGAGCAGCCGAGGCTCGGGTCGGAAGCAATGTCCCGAGAGATCCCCCTCTTGCGAGCCTCGGCTACTGTAGCACCGCGAAGGCTTGACTCAAGGCTTCGAGTCGTCCGTCGGATACTTAGCGGACGGCCACACCTGAGCAGAGAGGAGGAGTGCAGACGGGCGGGACAACGGAAGGAGCCGGCTCAGGCCTCGGAGGGCCGGAAGGAGAGGGCGGGCGCGCCCGGCGCGTCAAGAGCCGCGATGTCGGGGCTCGCCTCCAGCGCGAAGGCATCGGGCGTGGCCAGAAGCTTTCGCGCCACCGCCGCGTGCAGCGCATGGCCGGCCTTCACGGCCTCCAGGTGCCCCACGATGGGGTGGCCGAGGAGCGCCAGGTCCCCCACCGCGTCCAGCACCTTGTGCCGGACGAACTCGTCCTCGAAGCGCAGCTTGTTGTTGAGAACGCCGGTCTCCCCGATCACCACCGCATTTTCCAGGCTCCCTCCGAGGGCCAGACCGTTCTTGCGCATGGCCTCCACGTCGCGGAGGAAGCCGAAGGTCCGGGCAGGGGCCACACTGTCCACGAAGTTCCGGGGCGTGATCCTCACGGAGACGGCCTGGTGCCGCAACAAGGGGTGGTCGAAGCCGATGGTATAGCTCACGTTGAAGTGAGCGGAGGGGGAGAGGCGGGCTCTCTTGTTTCCCCGGATCACCTCCACCGGCTTCAGGATCTTGAGGTAGCGACGGGGCGCGGCCAAAGGCTTGAGCCCGGCTTCATGGATGAGGATCACGAAGGGCGCGGCGCTGCCGTCCAGGATGGGGATCTCGGGACCATCCACTTCCACAATCGCGTCGTCCACGCCCAGGGCGTAGAGGGCGGAGAGCAGGTGCTCCACGGTGTCGACGGAGACCCCGTCCCGGCTCAAGGTGGTGGCGTGGTCCTGCCGGGAGAGGCAGGCGAGACTGGCCGGAATCTCCACATCCACGTCGGTGCGGTGGAAGCGGATGCCGTGCTCGGCGGGGGCAGGGCGCAGACGAAGGCGGACGGCACGGCCCGAGTGGAGGCCGATCCCGGTGCAGCCAACGTCGCGCTTCAGTGTTCGCCGATAGGCCATGCTGTTGTTTCGGTCGTAGCCTCGATCCAGCCGCTGATCTGACGAAAAGGGTGCAATGCCGATGCCACGAGGATTTCACCGCCAAGTGCCTCATTATCAACACTATTGACCGCCGTTCGTGACCTCCGGGCCACGGTTGCCGGGCCACGTTGTGGCTCGCCGACCACAGGAGGTCTCGTCAAAAGCCCGGCCCGCCCGTCCCGGCGTGAGCGCGGTGGGCCCCCGAGTCCAAGATCTCGCCGATCTCGGAGATCGCCCGGCGGATCTCGTCGTCGGTCGTATAGAAGTGGGGCGAGAGCCGGATGCCCGCCCCCGGTCGGTAGTCCACGAGGATCTCCCTCTGGAGCAGCTCGCGCGTGACGGCCTCCGCGGCGGGCACATCCAGGACGACCATGCCTCCCCGCTCCTTTGCCTGGGCGGGGGTGCGGGCAGCAAGTCCCCGCTCCCGCGCGACGTCGAGCAGGAGCTGGACCTGGCGCAGGGACTTGCTCCGAATCGAGTCCACCCCAACCGCGCTCACGATCTCGTAGCCGGCCTCGGCCGCGTAGAGCGCGGGCACGGGCGGTGTTCCTTGCATGAAGCGGCTGCTGTCGGCGGAGTACGCGATGGGGCCCGGCTCGAAGGCGAAGGGCCGCGCATGCGCCGCCCATCCCGTAAGCCGCGGCTCCAGGGAGGACCGCAGGTGCGGGGCCACGTACAGGTAGCCCGCCCCGGGGCCGCCGCACAGCCACTTCACGGAACCCCCGGTGGCGAAGTCGACTTCCCAGGCGGTCACGTCCACGGGCACGGTGCCCGCCGACTGGTAGACGTCCGCCACCACCAGCGCCCCCACCTCGTGGGCCCGGCGAGTGATCGCGGCCACGTCCTGGACGAAAGCGCTCTTAAAGAGCACATGGGAGATGGGGACGAGGAGCGTGTGCTCGTCGATGGCGGCCAGCAGGCGGTCGAGGGGGACGGTGATGCCGTCCTCGCTCTTCACGGTCTCGATCCGCGCCCCCTGGGCGCGCTGGGCCTCGTAGACGTACATGACGGAGGGGAAGTTGAGCTCGTCGTAGACGATCTTGTTGCGGGGGCCTTGAAAATCGAAGCAGGAGAGGATGACGGCCTGGGCCAGGGAAACGTTGGGGAGCATCACCACCGAGCCCGGGGGCGCGCCGAGCAGGCGTCCCAGGGTGTCGCCAAGCTCCAAGGGCATGTGCCACCAGCCCTCCGCCCAGGCGCGCACCCCGCGCGTGGCCCACGCGTCGGCGTAGGCGGCCAGCCGATCCGCCGCTCCTCGGGGCATCGCCCCCAGGGAGTGGCTCACCAGATAGACGGATCGCTCCAGGATCGGGAACTCGCGCCGCCAGGCCAGCAGGGGATCCGCCGAAGGGAGGGGGAGGCTCTCCGTCATCGGCCCGGGGTCTCGAGCATTCCCCGCAGGTAGCGTCCAGTGTGGCTCTTGCGCGAGAGCGCCACCGCTTCCGGGCTGCCCTCCGCCACCACTCGCCCCCCCTCCTCCCCCGCCTCCGGGCCCAGGTCGATCACGTGGTCCGCGCTCTTGATCACGTCGAGGTTGTGCTCGATGACGACCACGGTGTTGCCCGTCTCGATGAGGCGCCCGAGCACGTGCAGGAGCTTCCGGATGTCGTCGAAATGCAGGCCGGTCGTGGGTTCGTCCAGGATGTAGAGGGTGCGCCCGGTCTCCCGCCGGCCCAGCTCCCGGGCCAGCTTCACGCGCTGGGCCTCTCCCCCCGAGAGCGTGCTCGCGCTCTGGCCGAGGCGGATGTAGCCGAGCCCCACGTCGATCAGGGTCACGAGCAGGCGGTTGAGGCGGGGATGGGCGGCCAGCACGGGTTGGGCTTCGTCCACCGTCATGTCCAGGATGTCGGCCACGCTGCGGCCTCGGTAGAGGACCTCGAGGGTCTCCCGGTTGTAGCGACGGCCCCGGCAGGCCTCGCACTCCACGTAGACGTCGGGCAGGAAGTGCATCTCGATCGTGCGCACCCCATCCCCCTGGCAGCTCTCGCAGCGTCCGCCCCGGACGTTGAACGAGAACCGCCCCGGCTTGTAGCCGCGGGCCCGGGCCTCGGGCACCAGGCTGAACAGCTCGCGGATGAAAGCGAAGGCCCCGGTGTAGGTGGCGGGGTTGCTGCGGGGGGTGCGTCCGATCGGGCTCTGGTCGATGGCGATGACCTTGTCGATGGCCTCCGCCCCTTCGAGGTCGCGGTGCCGGCCCGGCTCCGCGGATGCTCCGTAGAGCCGCCGAGCCAGCGCGCGGTAGAGGATGTCGTCCACGAGGGTGGACTTGCCGGAGCCGGACACGCCGCTGACCGCGGTCAGGACGCCCAGGGGGATGGCGACGTCGATGTCGCGCAGGTTGTGGGCGCGGGCGCCCAGGATGCGGAGCCAGCCGCGCGGGGTCCGGCGCACGGCGGGGACGGGAATCATCAGCTCCCGGCGCAGGTAGCGTCCGGTCAGGCTCCCGTCGATGGAGGCCGGAGGGCCGGCGTACATGAGCCGACCACCCAGGCTGCCCGCCCCCTCCCCCAGGTCCAGCACGTAGTCGGCGGCGCGGATCGTCTCCTCGTCGTGCTCGACCACCACTACGGTGTTGCCGAGGTCGCGGATGGACTTCAGGGTCTCGATGAGTCGAAGGTTGTCGCGCTGGTGGAGCCCGACCGAGGGCTCGTCCAGGACGTAGAGGATCCCCTGCATGCGGGCGCCGATCTGGGTGGCCAGCCGGATGCGGTGGGCCTCACCCCCGGAAAGGGTGGTGGTGGAGCGGTCCAGGGTCAGATAGCCGAGGCCCACGGCCTCCAGGAACTGAAGCCGGGTGGTTATCTCGTGGAGCAGCCGGTCGGCCACCGGCCTCTCCCGCTCCGGGAACTCGAGGGCGGCGAGGGCAGGAAGGGCGGCTTGCACGGGCAGCCGTACATAGTCCGCCACCGAGCGGCCGCCCAGACGCACGGCCAGGCTCTCCGGCCGCAGGCGCGCCCCCTTGCAGGCGGGGCACGTCTCCTCCGTCAAATAGGGGCGCAGGTCTTCGAAGGCCTCGCTGCCTTCCCGGGCCTCGGGCTCCTCCCCCCCCGTGGGATCCACCCTCAGCAGGGACTCCACCCGCCGCCGCAGGTAGGCCACCGCCCCCGGAAAGCCCTGGCCATCCCCGTTCAGCAGGATGTCCCGCGCCCGACGGGGTAGCTCTCCCACCGGCACCTCGAGGGAGAAGCCGTGACGCTCCGCCACCTCCTCCAGGGCCTCGCGGACCAAGCGGGGGCCGTGGCGCTGCCAGGGTTGGACCGCCCCCTCCAGCAGGCTCTTCGACTCGTCGGGAATGACCTTGGCGGGGTCCACCGCCCAGCGCAGGCCAAGGCCGTCGCAGGCGGGGCAGGCCCCGTAGCCACTGTTGAAGGAGAAGGCGCGGGGGGAGAGCTCGGGGACCGAGATGTCGCACCTCACGCAAGCCATGCGACGGCTGTAGAGGCGCTCCCGGCCTCCCTCGAAGGACACCAGCACCACGTCGCGGGCGAGGTCGAGGGCCCGGTCCAGGCTCGCCCGCAGGCGCTTCTCGATCCCGGGCCGGACCACGACCTTGTCCACGAGGACGTCGATCCGGTGGTTTCGGCGTGGTTCGAGGACCACGGGTTGGGAGAGGTCGCAGGCCCGGCCGTCGATGCGGGCCCGCAAGTGGCCGAGGGCGCCCAGCTCGGAGAGCTCCTTCTTGAAGGCCCCTTTCCGCCCCCGCACCACGGGAGCGAGCACGGCCACCGGCGTCCCCTCCGGGTAGCGCAGGAGCCGCTCCAGAATCTGCTCCGTGGTCTGGGAGGTGATGGCCTCGCCGCAGCGCGGGCAATGCGGCTTGCCGAGGGCGGAGAAGAGCACCCGCAGGTGGTCGTACACCTCCGTCACCGTACCCACCGTGGAGCGGGGATGGCTGACCGTCGTGCGCTGCTCGATGGCGATGGCGGGGGAGAGGCCGGAGACCGACTCCACCTCCGGCTTCTCCATCTGCTCCAGGAATTGACGGGCGTAGGCGGAAAGGCTCTCTACATAGCGCCTTTGACCCTCGGCGTAGAGGGTGTCGAAGGCCAGGCTGCTCTTGCCGGAGCCCGAGGGGCCGGTAATCACGACCAGGCTGTTCCGGGGAAGGTCGCAGTCCACCCCTTTCAGGTTGTGGACCCGCGCGCCCCGGATTGCGATCGGCTCCTCGGAGCCCTTCACCGATCGCGACCCAGGGCAGCCGGTTGCGCCCGCAGAGGCTCGCTCTTGGACCTGAGTCGGCGCCGGTTCGTAGCGCGGTCGCATACCGACTCGCCCACATGACGGGCGCTACGGCGAGGAGGGCGGGACGTAACGCCCGTGGAGCGACCTGACCCCCGCCAAGGCTCTCGCGGACGCCGTGGGAAGCGTGAACGGCACGTCGAGGACGCCGACTCCGATCTGGGCTGCTCCATTGGGCTCAGGCCAATAGGAGATTCTAACAGATCCCGCTGCCGGGCCTTCGGTCGGTCCGGAGCAAGGACCCGACGACGGGCCTTCGCGATGCGCCCGCGCCGAGCGCGTCGCCCCCAGGGAGAGCCCCGGCCCCCGGGGTCCGCCCCGGATCTCCCTTTGCGCCAGGACCTTAGCGGCGGCCACACCCTGGCGGACACCCTCAGGCAACCGCGCTCAGGCAACCGCACGTTGCGCCGGGCGGTTTTTCGTGTTATTTTTCCGGGCTTTGTACCCGAGCCCCTTGCCCCGAAGGGAGGCGGTGGGATGCCCGACAGGAAGGCGGCCTTGGCGGACCGACGTTTCGGCCAGGCCCTCGAGATCTACGAAAAAGCGGTCAAGGCCCTGGGTCGGAAGGATTACGACCGGGCCCTTGAGCTGTTTGACAGCCTGCTCGAGTCGCACCCCGAGGAGCGGGATCTCCTGGAGCGCGCCCGGGCCTACCGGGTGGTATGCGCGCGGGCCCGGGAGAAGCGGCCCTCATTCCGCCCCAAGGGCTTCGAAGACCTCCTGAACTACGGCGTCTTCCTGCACAACCGCGGGGAGTTCGAGGAGGCGATCAAGTTCCTGCAGCAGGCGGCGGAGATCCACCCCCGCAACGAGCACGTGCTTTACTGCCTGGCCGCCGCTTCCGCCCGGTCGGGGGACACCGCGGGGGCCCTCAAGTTCCTGCGCTCCGCCATCGCGGTAGGCCCGGCCAACCGCGCCCAGGCCCGCAGCGACTCGGACTTCGACCCCATACGTGAGGACACGGAGTTCATCGCGCTCGTCCACACCGCGGCCTCCTGATCGGGCTCCCACCCGTCGACAACCGGCGCTTCCGACCCGCGTGCTAGGATCTTTGGCGTGAGCGCCTCTTCGACCCAGGCCGTCGTCATCGCGGCGGGAAGGGGCACGCGAACCGGGGGCACGCGGGCTAAAGTGCTGCTGCCCGTTCTGGGGGTTCCCCTCCTCGAGCACGTCCTGCGTGCGCTCGAATCGGTGGATGCGGACCCCACGGTCGTGGTGGTCGGCCATCAGGCGCAGGCCGTGGAGTCCGCTTTCGCCGGCCGCGGCCTCACCTTCGTCCTTCAGGAACCGCAGCTCGGAACCGGTCACGCCGTCCAGGCCGCCCGCGCGGCCCTGCAGAAGCACCCGGAGCGGACGGCATTGGTCGTGAACGGAGACCTGCCCCTCCTGCGTGCGCGCACGCTGGCCCGGCTGCTCGAGCATCATCGCGCCTCGGGGGCGGCCGCCACTCTCCTGAGCGCCCTCCTCCCCGGCCCCCCGGCCTACGGGCGCGTCCTTCGGGACGCTCGGGGCCGGGTCCAGCGAATCGTGGAGGCCCGCGACGCCTCGCCCGAGGAGCTCAAGGAGGCGGAGGTCAACGCCGGCGTCTACGCCTTCGAGGTCCCGCCCCTGCTGGAAGCGCTCGGGAAGCTCACGGCCAACAACGCCCAGAGCGAGCTCTATCTGACGGACGTCGTCGGGCTGCTCTCCGCCGGCGGCAGGGTGGTGGAGGCGGTGACGGTGGAGGATGCGAGCGAAGCCCTGGGGGTGAACACCCTGGCCGAGGTGGCGGACGCCTCCCGGCGCTGGCGCGAGCGGCGGCTCCTGGAGCTGATGGCGGGAGGGGTCCTCGTGGAGGACCCGGCTTCCACCACGGTGGGGCTCGACGTGCGGGTGGAGCCCGAGGCCACCCTGCGGGCGTTCACGTTCCTCGAGGGCCGGACCCTCGTGCGCGCGGGCGCGGTCATCGGCCCCTTCGCCCGTCTCGAGGACGCGGAGGTGGGGCCGGGAGCCCAGATCCTGGACCATTGCCTCCTGCGGAAGTGCGTGGTGGAGGCGGGAGCGATGGTGGGACCCTTCACCCACATCCGGCCCGAGAGCCGGATCGGGGCGGGGGCGAAGGTGGGGAACTTCGTGGAGCTCAAAAAGACGCACCTGGGGGACGGCTCGAAGGCTCCCCACCTCTCCTATCTCGGAGACGCCACCATTGGACCCAAAGTCAACATCGGGGCGGGAACCATTACCTGCAACTACGACGGGGCGGCCAAGCACCCGACGCGGATCGAAGCGGGCGCCTTCGTGGGCAGCGACGCCACCCTGGTGGCCCCGGTCACGGTGGGGGAGGGCGCCTACATCGCCGCGGGGAGCGTCATCACCGAGGACGTGCCCGCCCAGGCCCTCGCCCTCGGCCGGGCCCGCCAAGTCATCAAGCCGGGCTGGACCCGCAAGCGGCGCGGGGCCGGGGAGGGGCGGTAGTGTGCGGGATCGTCGGCTATGTCGGCTCCCGCGAGGCCGTGCCCGTCCTCATGGAGGGGCTGCGCCGGCTGGAGTATAGGGGCTACGATTCCGCGGGGCTGGCCGTGGTCCAGGACGGCGAGCTCCGCCGGCGCCGGTCGGCGGGCAAGCTTCAGCGGCTTGCCGAGAGCCTGGCCACGGAACCCCTCCAGGGGTCCTGGGGCGTGGGCCACACCCGCTGGGCCACCCACGGCCGTCCCACGGAGGAGAACGCACACCCGCACCAGGATTGCCAGGGGCGCATCGTGGTCGTCCACAACGGGATCATCGAAAACTACCTCGAGCTGAAGGAGCGTCTGCAGAGCGCCGGACACCGTTTCCAGACCCAGACCGACACCGAAGTCGTGGCCCACCTCGCGGAGTCCCACTACCGGGGCTCGCTGGAGGCGGCGGTGCGCGAGACGGTGGCCGAGCTCAAGGGGATCTTCGCCCTCGTCTTCCTCCACCGGGACGAGGCCCAGACCCTGGTGGGGGCGCGCCTGGGTCCGCCTTTGGTGGTTGGGCTGGGAGAGGGGGAGCGCTTCCTGGCCTCCGACATCCCGGCCCTGCTTCCGTATACCCGCGACTTCTTGTTCCTGGACGACGGCGACGTGGTGACGGTCCAGCCCAGCGGGACGAGGCTCGTCAACGGGGCGGGAGCGGCGGTGGAGCGGGCGCCCCAACGCATCACCTGGGACGCCGTCCAGGCCGAGAAGGGCGGCTACCGCCACTTCATGCTGAAGGAGATCCACGAGCAGCCGCGGGCCGTCCGCGACACGCTCCTGGGGCGGATCGGTCTCGACGAGGGGGGGATCCACCTGCAGGAGCTGGGGGCGGCCGGAGAGAGGCTGCAGCGCGTGGAGAGGGCAACCCTCATCGCCTGCGGCACCAGTTGGCACGCCGCTCTGGTGGGCAAGTTCCTGTTCGAGCAGGTGGCGGGCCTGCCCGCGGAAGTGGACTACGGGAGCGAGTTCCGCTACCGGACGCCCCTAGTGGGGCCGGAGACCCTGGCCGTGGCCATCAGCCAGAGCGGGGAGACGGCGGACACCCTGGCCGCCTTCCGCGAGGCCAAGCGGCGGGGTGCCCTCAGCCTGGCCGTCTGCAACGTCGAGGGCTCCATGCTCGCGCGGGAGGCGGCGGGCACGCTTCTCACCCATGCCGGCCCCGAGATTGGCGTCGCCTCCACCAAGGCCTTCACCGCCCAGATCGCGGCCCTGGCTCTGCTCGCCCTCCATCTGGGCCGGTTGCGGGGCACGCTGGGGGCGGAGGCCTGCCGCGAGCACCTGAAGGGTCTGGCCCGCGTCCCCCACCTCATGGAGGAGGCGCTCGGGAAAGAGGCGGCCATCGAGGAGCTCAGCCGGTCCCTGATGCAGACCCACGACTTTCTCTACCTGGGCCGCGGCATCAACTATCCCATCGCCCTCGAGGGCGCGTTGAAGCTCAAGGAGATCTCCTACCTCCACGCCGAGGGCTATCCCGCGGGGGAGATGAAGCACGGGCCCATCGCCCTGATCGACGACGCGCTGGCGGTGGTCGCCCTCTGTCCGCAGGGAAGGGTCTACGAGAAGATGCTCAGCAACATCCAGGAGGTGAAGGCCCGGGGCGGGCGGGTGGTGGCCGTGGTCTCGGCGGGGGACAAGCAGGTGCGGGGCATCCTCGACGCCCGGGACGCAGTGCTGGAGGTGCCGGACTCGGCCGAGCTGTGGTCGCCCTTCCTGTTCGTGGTCCCCCTCCAGCTTCTGGCCTACCACCTGGCGGTGCGCGCGGGGCGGGACGTGGACCAGCCGCGCAACCTGGCCAAATCGGTCACGGTGGAGTAGGGAGGCGGCTTGTCTTTGTCCGCGGACCCCCAACTCCTCACCGGCCTCAATCCCGAGCAGCGCGCGGCGGTGCTGGCCACGGAGGGCCCGGTCCTGATCCTGGCCGGGGCGGGGAGCGGCAAGACCCGGGTCATCATCCATCGCATCGCCCACCTGGTGCTGGAGCGGGGCATCGCTTCCGACCGCATCCTGGCCGTCACTTTCACCAACAAGGCGGCGGGGGAGATGAAGGCGCGGGCGGAGGCCCTGCTCGGGGGGAAGGCGCTCGGGAGCTGGATCTCCACCTTCCACAGCTTCTGCGTTCGCCTCCTGCGCCGGGAGGCCGCCGCCGCCGGCCTTGCCCCCGATTTCGTGATCTACGACGAGGACGACCAGCTCCAGACCGTGCGCGAGGCCCTGAAGGGCCTGGATCTCTCCGAGAAGCTTCATCCGCCCCGGCGCCTGCTCTCCCGCATCTCCGCCCGCAAGAACTCGGGCCGGGGGCCGGAGGAGGGGGAGGACGACTCCTTCGCGGCCGGGGCCTTCGCGCGCATCGAGGCCCGCTACCAGGAGGCGCTGGCCGCGGCCCACGCCCTCGATTTCGACGACCTGCTCCTGCGCGCGGTCCGCCTCCTGGAGGAGAACCCCACGGTCAAGGAGGTCTACCGGCGGAAGTTCGAGTACGTCCTGGTGGACGAGTACCAGGACACCAACCGGGCCCAGTACGAGCTGGTGCGGCACCTGGCCGGCCCCAAAGGGAACCTCACCGTGGTGGGGGACGAGGACCAGTCCATCTACTCCTGGCGCGGGGCGGACATCAACAACATCCTGGACTTCGAGCGCGACTTCCCGGGAGCCCGTGTCTTCCGCCTGGAGGAGAACTACCGTTCCAGCCAGGCCATCCTCGACACCGCCTGCGCGCTCGTGGCCCACAACCAGCGGCGCAAGGGCAAGACCCTGCGCGCGGTCAAGCCAGCGGGGGCAGCGGTGCACCTGCACGAGGCAGCGGACGAGTTCGAGGAGGCGGCCTGGGTGGTAAAGCGGATCTCCGCCCAGGGCCGGGAGGGGCGGGTGGCGGTGCTCTTCCGCATGAACGCCCAGAGCCGGCTCTTTGAAGAGGCCCTCCTGCGCGAGCGCCTGCCCTACCTGGTGGTGGGGGGGGTCGGCTTCTACGCCCGCCGGGAGGTGAAGGATCTCCTCTCCTATCTGCGCCTCATCCAAAACCCCCGCGACCCCGTGGCCTTCCGCAGGGTGCTGAACGTGCCCGCGCGGGGGATCGGAGAGCGCACGGTGGAGGAGATCGAGCGGGTGGCGGGGGCAGAGAGCATCCCCCCCTGGGACGCGCTCGGGCTCGTGGTGGACGAGGCCCGGATCCCCGCGCGGGCCACCCAGCCCCTGGCCCGCTTCCGGGACTTGATCGAGGGCTTGAGGACCGAGGCCCCCTCGCTCTCCCTGAAGGGCCTCCTGGAGCGGGTGCTTCAAGGGACGGGCTACGCGGCCGCGCTCGCCCAGGAGGACACCCAGGAGAGCCAGGACCGGCTGGAGAACCTGGCCGAGCTCCTCTCCGCGGCCGCCGACTACGAGCAGCGGGGGGAGAGCCCCACCCTGGCCGGGTTCCTGGACTCTACCGCCCTCCTCTCCGACGCCGACCAGATCAAGGACGACGCGCCCGTCCTCCTCATGACCCTGCACGCGGCCAAGGGCCTGGAGTTCCACTCCGTCTTCCTGGTGGGGCTGGAGGAGGGCCTCATTCCCCATTCGCGCAGCCTCACCGGCCCCGAGGCCCTCGAGGAGGAACGCCGGCTCTGCTACGTGGGGATGACGCGGGCCATGGAGCGCCTCCACCTCACCCGGACCCAGAGCCGGCAGGTGTTCGGCCAGCGCCGCCTAGCGGAACCGAGCCGGTTCCTGGATGAGATCCCCTACGACCGACTGGAGATCAGCGGTCCGGGGCGACGGGTGGAGCCAAGCGCGCGCCCGCGGTTTCACCCGCCGGCGGCCACCTGGACGCCTCCCCCTCCCGTCCCCCCCGGCGCGGCCGACTTCAAGCCCGGCGTCCGCGTCCGCCATCCCCTCTTCGGAGTGGGCACCGTGCTGCGCCGGGACGGCGACGGGGAGGACCTGAAGCTGACCGTCTCCTTCGCGGGCGTGGGGGCCAAGCGCCTGGTCGCTCGCTACGCCGGGCTGGAGCCGGTCTAGAGCCTCTCTCAGGTCCGGGGGGTCACGCTCTCCACGATCCAGCGGCTGACCACGCGCGGCGCCTTGTCGCCGGTGAGGTCGTACTTGCGCAGGGTCATGACGTAGGGCTTGGCCTCTCCGGCGATGGTCAGGGAGAGGTCCACCCTCCGCGTGGTGACCTGCGCGGGCTGGTTCTCGACGTCCTCCACCTGGCCCAGAGACAGGGTGACCCGACGCTTCTCCTTCTCCACCGCGTCTTTGGCCTCCGCGACCGCCTTCTTGAGGTCCCGGTCTTTCTCGTTGAACTTGTCCCAGGCTGCCGCGACGGGGGCCAGATTGGCCGGGATCTTCGCGTTCTTCTTCTGCATATCCTTCACTTCCTGGATCTGCAGGAAGCGCTTCCCCTCCGCCTCGTTCGCGTAGTTCTGGGAAGCCTTCTTGTTGGTAGCGAGTTCCGCCTCCATGTCCCGCACCTTCTTGGACAGCTCGGGGAGGGTGGCGGGAGCCTTGGTTTCGGGCTCGGTTCCGGTCACCTTCCAGTTGTCGACCTTCTTCTCGAAAGCGACCAGGGCGAAGCTGGTGATGGTCTGGCTGTCGTTGGCCTTGAGGGCGTTGAAGTATTGCTCCACCACCCGCTGGTCCGAGCCCCCGCAGGCAGAACTCACTACCGCCGTGCCCAGGACGATCAGAAGGGCCGCCCTACGCTCGCTCATTCGTCCTCCTTAAAGTGTTGGTCTGCTCTCTCTCCGGTTCCCCGGCGGGCTGCGCTTTTACGACGCTTCCGGGGGACCGGCGTCCTCGCCTTCCTCTCGCTCCGCCAGCCGGGCCACGGAGACCAGGTGGTCTCCCTCCTCGAGCTGGATGAGGCGCACGCCCTGGGTATTCCGCCCGATGGTCGAGATGTCGGCCGTGTTGAGCCGGATGATCATACCCTTTTCGGTGATCAGCATCACGCCTTCTTCTTCTCCGGCCAGGAACTTCACGCCCACCACGCGGCCGTTGCGGCCCGAGGTCTTGATGTTGATGAGGCCCTTGCCCCCCCGGCTCTGCACGCGGTACTCGTCGAGGGGGGTGCGCTTCCCGTAGCCGTTCTCGGTCACGGTGAGGACGGTGCCCCCCGGCCGGACCACCTCCAGGGCCACCACCTGGTCCCCCGTCTCGAGCTCGATCCCCTTCACCCCGTAGGCGGCCCGGCCCATGGGGCGCACATCCTCCTCGTGGAAGTGGATGGCCATGCCGTCCCGGGTCCCGAGCAGGATCTCGTCCTTCCCCGAGGTGGGCACGGCGTTGATGAGGGCATCCGCTTCCTCCACGGAGAGGGCGATGATCCCGCTCGGCCGGGGGTTGGAGAAGGCGGCCAGCTCCGTCTTCTTGATCACCCCGTTGCGGGTGGCCAGGAGCACGTGGCCCTGGGAGGCGAAGTCCTTGACCGAGCAGAAGGCGGCGATCTTCTCCCCCGCGTGGAGGTTGATCAGGTTCACCACCGCCTTGCCCTTGCCCTGCGGCCCCACGTCCGGGATCTCGTGGACTTTGAGCCAATAGACCCGGCCCCGGTCCGTGAAGATCAGGATGTAGGAGTGGGTGGAGGCGATGAAGATGTTGTTGACGAAGTCCTCGTCCCGGGTGCGCATCCCCACCCGGCCCCGCCCCCCGCGCTTCTGGGCCCGGTAGCTGGTGATGAACGTGCGCTTGACGTAGCCGCTGTGGGTGATGGAGATGGCCACGTCCTCGTCCGCGATCGTGTCCTCGAACGTGATCTCGTCCACCGCGTCCAGGATCACGGTCCGGCGGGCGTCGCCGTGGTCGGCCTGGATCTTCAGGAGCTCCTCGGCCACGATCCCGTCGATGAGCTTGGCGGAGGCCAGGATCTCCTTGAGGCGGGCGATGAGCTCCCGCTTCTCCTTGAGCTCGTCCGCGATCTTCTGCCGCTCGAGGCCGGTCAGCCGCTGGAGCTGCATCTCCAGGATGGCGTCCGCCTGGCGCTCGCTGAGGCCGAACTGGGCGATAAGGCCGGCCTTGGCCTCGGGGGGGGTCTTGGCCGCCCGGATCAAGGCGATGACCTGGTCCAGGCTGGCCAGGGCGATCACGAACCCTTCCAGGATGTGGGCCCGCTCCTCCGCCTTGCGCAGCTCGTAGGTAGTGCGCCGGCGCACCACCTCCCGCCGGAAGTCGATGAAGAGCTCGCAGGCCTCGAGCAGGTTCAAGACCCGGGGGCGCTGGTCCACGATGGCGAGGAAGATGATCCCGAAGGTGTCCTGGAGGGGGGTGTGCTTGTACAGGTTGTTGAGGATGACCTGGGAGGGCTCGTCCCTCTTGACGTCGATGACGATACGCATCCCCTGGCGGTCGCTCTCGTCGCGGATGTCGGCGATGCCTTTGATCCGATCCTCCCGCACTAGCTCCGCGATCTTTTCGATGAGGCGAGCCTTGTTGACCTGGTAGGGGATCTCGGTGATGACGATCGATTCCTTGTTCCCCTTGCGGACTTCGATCTCGGCGCGCGCGCGCATGATCACGGAGCCCCGCCCCGTGCGATAGGCCTGGCGGATCCCGGAGCGGCCGAGGATGAAGCCGGCGGTGGGAAAGTCGGGCCCCGCGATCCGCTCCATCAGGCCTTCCAGCCGCTCGTCGGGCGTCAGGTCCGGGCTCTCGAGCAGGAAGGTGAGCCCGTTCACCACCTCCCCCAGGTTCTGGGGGGGGATCTTGGTGGCCATGCCCACTGCGATCCCTTCCGCCCCGTTCACGAGCAGGTTGGGAAGGACGGTGGGCAGCACCGTGGGCTCCACCGAGCTGTTGTCGTAGGTGGGCTGGAAGTCGACCGTCTCCTTCTCGATGTCCGCCATCATCGAGCCGCCCAGTCGGGTGAGGCGGGCCTCGGTGTAGCGCATCGCGGCTGGGTTGTCCCCGTCCACGGAGCCGAAGTTGCCTTGGCCGTCCACGAGCGGCGCGCGCATGTTCCATTCCTGGGCCATGCGCACGAGGGTGTCGTAGATCGCCCCCTCCCCGTGGGGGTGGTAGTTGCCCATGACCTCGCCCGCGACCTTGGCGCTCTTGCGGTAGGGCCGCCCGGGTTGGAGGCCCATCTGGTTCATACCGTAGAGCACCCGGCGGTTGGCGGGCTTGAGGCCGTCGCGCACGTCGGGCAAAGCGCGGCCGATGATCACGGACATGGCGTAGTCCATGTAGGACTGCCGCATCTCGTCCGCGATGTTGGTGGGGATCTTCTGCCCGACCGGATCTTGTTCCATGTTAGATGTCGAGGTTCTTCACGTTGAGCGCGTTCTCCTCGATGAACTGGCGGCGCGGCTCCACGGCGTCGCCCATGAGGGTGGTAAAGATGTTCTCCGCGACCTCGTCGTCCTCCAACCGCACCTGCAGAAGGCGCCGGGTGGCGGGGTCCATGGTCGACTCCCAGAGTTGCTGGGCGTTCATCTCCCCCAGACCCTTGTAGCGCTGGATGCCGACCCCCCTCTGTCCTTCGGCGAGGAAGAGGTTGAGCAGGGCCTCCCGGCTGTCCACCACGGTCTCGCCTCCGTCGAGCACCACCAGGGGCGGTTGGTCGAGCTCGCGGAACTCCTCGTAGGCGGAATAAAGGGCCTTGTACTCGGGGGAGGTGACGAAGGCCTCGCCCACCCGCGCCTCCCGGGTCTGGCCATTGGTGCCCACCTGCAGGACGATCTCGAATACCCCGTGCTCCTCGTCCGTCTCCAGGACCACGTCGGCGCCGGCATCCCGCAGGGGCTTGATCAGTTCCTGGAGCCGGCGCTTGTCCGAGAACGCCTCCGCGTCCTTGATCTGGCCTTTGAGCAAGAGCTCCACCAGCGCCCGCGGGGTGCCCTTCTTCTCAACCATGGCCAGAACCTTGGAGTGGCCGACCATCCGCTCCAGGAGGCGCACGAGGCGCGGGCCATCGACCAGCTGGCCGCTCACCAGACGCACTTTGCGGTTCTCCACCGCCCGCTCCATGAGGAAGGCGTTCAGCTCGTGGTCGTCCTTGAGGTAGCGCTCCGTCTTCCCCATCTTGGCCTTGTAGAGGGGGGGCTGGGCGATGAAGAGGTGCCCGCGCTCGATGAGCTCCTTCATCTGGCGGTAGAAGAAGGTGAGGAGCAGGGTCCGGATGTGGCTGCCGTCCACGTCCGCGTCGCACATGATGATGATCCGGTGGTAGCGGAGCTTCACAATGTCGAAGTCTTCCGCCCCCACCCCCGTGCCCAAGGCGGCGATGATGTTGCGGATCTCCTCCGAGGCCAGCGTCTTGTCGAGGCGGGCCTTCTCCACGTTCAGGATCTTGCCCCGCAGGGGCAGTATCGCCTGGAAGACGCGGTCCCGACCCTGCTTGGCGGAGCCGCCTGCGGAGTCGCCCTCCACCAGGTAGAGTTCGCACTTCTCCGGGTTCCGTTCCTGGCACTCCGCGAGCTTGCCGGGCAGGCCCGCCCCGTCCAGGGCCCCCTTGCGCCGTGTGAGGTCGCGCGCCTTGCGCGCTGCCTCCCGCGCCCGCGAGGCCTCCAGGACCTTGAACACGATGCGCTTGGCTTCGGGCGGGCGCTGCTCGAGGTAGGCCCCGAGCTTCTCGTTCAGGAGGCTCTCGACGATCCCCTTCACCTCGGAGTTGCCGAGCTTGCCCTTGGTCTGGCCCTCGAACTGGGGGTTCGGCACCTTCACGCTGATGACCGCGCACAGACCCTCGCGGGTGTCCTCCCCCTGGATCGGCTCCGCCATGTCCTTGGCGAGGCCGGCGGTGGTGGCGTAGCTGTTGATGGTGCGGGTGAGGGCGCTCTTGAAGCCCACGAGGTGGGTGCCCCCGTCGTGGGTGTTGATGTTGTTGGCGAAGGAGTAGATGTTCTCCGCGTAGCCGTCGTTCCACTGCAGCGCGACCTCGACCTGGACCCCTTCCCGCGTCCCTTCGATCAGGATCGGCTTCTCGTGCAGGGTGACCTTGTTGCGGTTCAGGTGCTCGACGAAGGAGGCGATGCCCCCCTGGTACTGAAAGCGGTGATTCTTGCCGTCGCGCTCGTCCTCGAGGGTGATGAGGATGCCCCGGTTCAGGAATGAGAGCTCGCGCAGCCGCTGGGAGAGGGTCTCGAAGCTGAAGCTCGTGGTCTCGAAGATCTGGGGGTCGGGCTTGAACGTCACCTTGGTCCCCCGCCGATCGGTCACGCCCGTATTCTCGAGCGGACCCTGGGGCACCCCCCGACGATAGGACTGCCGGTAGACCTTCTTCTCCCGCCAGATCTCAACCTCCAGGGTCTCGGAAAGCGCGTTCACGACCGAGATGCCGACCCCGTGGAGTCCGCCCGAGACCTTGTAGGCCTTCTTGTCGAACTTCCCTCCCGCGTGCAGCTTGGTGAACACCACCTCCGCCGCGTCCGTTCCGGGTACGGTCGGATGCGGACCCACCGGAATGCCCCGGCCGTTGTCCACCACCGTGATCGAGTTGTCGATGTGGATGGTCACTCCCACCTCGGAGCAGTGACCCGCCAAGGCCTCGTCCACGGAGTTGTCGACCGCCTCGTAAACCAGATGGTGGAGGCCGGACTCGCCGGTGGAGCCGATGTACATCGAGGGCCGGACCCGCACCGCCTCCAGCCCCTCCAGGACGCGGATGGATCCAGCCCCGTAGGCCGCGGCGGCCTCTTCCTGGGCCTCCTCCGTCTTGGTTTCGTCGCTCATGTCACCCCTGAGTATCCGGCCGGAAGAGCCCTCAGGCGCTCCTGACCTCGCCACCGGCAACGTCGAAGAGCCGCCCCCAGGAGCCCAGCCCCTCCGCCCAGCCCGCGTGGGCGGTGGTGATCAAGGCCTGGCCCCGCGCCGCCACTTCTTGGCAGATGAGGCTCGCTCTCTCCTCGTCCAGCTCCGAGTCCAGGTCGTCGAGGAGGGCCACCGCGGAGCCGCCCGTCTCCGCGCGGTAGACGGCGAGGGTGGCCAGGGTCAGGGCCAAGAGGAGGCTCCGGGCCTGCCCGGAGGAGGCCGTCGCCCCCGCCTCCTCGCCATCCACGGTGAGCCGGACCTTGTCCCGGTGGGGGCCGACCAGGCTCCGGCGCGCCCGCCGCTCCTGGGGCAGCCATTCCTGGAGCTCCCGGGCGAGAGCCGCGCGCTGCTCCTCCTCCCCGGGGCCGCGGTGGTCGGGGAGAAGCTCGATCCCGTAGACCTCCGCCCGCGGAGAGAAGCCCCTGCCGAGCTCCGCCTGGAGACGCTCCACGTAGGCGCGGCGCCGGGTGCGCAGCTGCGCCCCCAGCTCCAAGAAGTGCTCGTTCCAGGCCGGAAGGTCGCGGCTTCCCGCTTCCAGGGCCGCGTTCCGCTGGAGCATCACCCGCTCGTAGTCCCGAGCCGCCTGCCGGTACGCCGGCCAGAGGGCGGCCCCCCCACGGTCAAGGTACTGCCGGCGATCCCGCATGGAGCCGCGCACGACCCGCAGGCGGTCGGTGGAATAGACCACCACCTCCAACCGGCCCTGGTAGTGCCGGGGCGCGACCTCCTGCCCGTCCACCCGCAGCCGGCGAGACTTTGGCTCGAGCTCGATCTCGAGCTGCGCGTCTCGCCCCTCCCCCACCGCCACCCCGCGCGCCCGCGACCCCGCGGTTCCCCAGCGGATGAGGCTCGCGGTGTCCTCGGTGCGGAAGGAGCGGCCGCGGGCGAGCAGACCCACCGCCTCCAGGAGGGTGGTCTTGCCCTGCGCGTTGCGCCCCCGAAACACGTTCAAGCCCACCTCGAGCTCCAAGCGGGCCTCCGTGATGTTCCGCAGATCATGGACCTCCAGGCTCCGCACCCAGACCACAACCGCACCTCAGGCCCTCGAGAGACGACATGACGCAAACCAGCCATTGCGATCCCGCACCAGCTTCTTCGGGCGCCGCTCAAAAACGCATGGGCATGACCACGTACCGGTGTTCGGTATCGCTCTCCCCCGTCGGCTTGAACACGCCCTGGCTCTCCGGGTCCTTGAGCTCGAGGGTCACCATCTCCGTGCCCGCCACGCCGAGGAAATCCAAGAGGTACTGGGCGTTGAAACCGATCTCTACCGTCTCCCCCGTATATTCGGCGGGGAGCGACTCCCGCGCCTCTCCCAGCTCGGGGGAGGACGCGGTCAGCTCCAGCTTGCCCTTGCTCAGGGAAAGCTTGACCGCGCGGCTCCGCTCGGAGGAGAGCAGGCTCACGCGGCGGATGCCGCTCGCGAGGGCCTCCCGGTCGATCTGCACCGTCTTGTCTCCGGTGATGGCGATGACCTTCTCGTAGGCCGGAAACTGGGCATCGATCATCTTCGAGGCCAGGGTCCGGCCGCCGGCCGCGAACACCAGGTGGTTCTCCACCTGCTGGAAGGTGACCTCCTCCTCCCCCTCCAGCAGGCGCGCCAATTCGTGGATAGCCTTCCGGGGCACCAGCACCCGGATCTCCCCCTCCACCTTGAGCGGGGCCTTCCGGTGCGCGAAGGAGAGGCGGTGGCCGTCGGTGGCCACCATCCCTACCCCCTCCTTGGTCATCACGAGGAGGGCCCCCGCCAGGTAATAGCGGGCGTCCTCGGCGGTGATGGCGAAAGCGGTGCGGTCGACGAGCGCGCGCACGACCTCCGCCGGGATCGAGACCCCCTTGCCGGCCTTGGCCTCGGGCAAGGAAGGGAAGTCTTCCAGGGGCAGCCCCGCCATCTTGAAGGTCACCCGCTCGCAGACCACGGTGGCCCAGGAATCCGGCAGCACCTTCAGCTGCACCTCGCTCTCGGGCAGGGAGCGAGCGATCTCGTAGAGCTTCTTGGCCCCCAGGGTGATCGCCCCCTCCGCCACCACCTTGACCGCGCACCCGCAGCGGAGGGAGACGTCCAGGTCGGTGGCGGAGATCCTCACCTCTCCCCCCCGGGCCTCGAAGAGCACGTTGGAGAGGATGGGAATCGAGTTCTTGCGCTCCACGATCCCCTGCACCAGGTGGAGTTCCTTCACGAGGTCGTTCTTGCCGACGATGATCTCCATGTTGTTTACCCTATCGTCCTTAACTCATAGAGCAGTGATATCTATTGTTTAGAGAGAAGAGGAGGAAAACGTGGATCGCGGACCAACACCTTCCCGCTCCGCGACTTGCCGTGTGCATGGAGTTGTGCAGGAAGCGGCAAGAGACCCCTCCCCTCTGCGGATCGCGCCCCGTGCGGAGTGAAGCCGAGGGGCGGGCGGTGAGGCGGCTCGTGGAAAACCCCGTTAACTTCATCGAAACGCTTGCACGTAGCTGTTGATAAGCCTGTCGAACTCCGGGTCCCGCTTACGGAGGCCGTCGATCTTCCGCACGGAGTGAATGACGGTGGAGTGGTGCTTGCCCCCGAACTCCTTCCCGATCTCGGGCAGGGAGGCGTCGGTCAAGGCCTTGGTCAGGTACATGGCGATCTGGCGGGGCACGGCCACCGCCTTGGCGTTGTTCTTGGCCTTGAGCTCGGTGAGCTTCACGTTGTAGCGGTCGGCCACGAATTTCTGGATCATCTCGATCGTGATCGGCTTGTCCTCGCTGTGCAGGAGGTCGCGAAGCACCTCCTGGGTCAGGGGCAGGTCGATGTCGCGGCCGGTCAGGCTGGCGTAAGCGATGAGGCGGATGAGGCTCCCCTCCAGCTCCCGGATGTTCGTGCGCACCTTGCTGGCGATGAAGAGGGCCACGTTGTCCGAGATCTCCACCCGCTCCGCCTCCGCCTTCTTGCGGAGGATCGCCACCTTGGTCTCGATGTCGGGGGCTTGGATGTCGGCGATGAGGCCCCACTCGAAGCGGCTGTGGAGCCGCTCCTCCAGGGTGGGGATCTGGCGGGGCGGACAGTCGGAGGAGATCACGATCTGCTTCTGGGCGTCGTGGAGGGCGTTGAAGATGTGGAAGAACTCCTCCTGGGTGCGATCCTTGCCCGCGATGAACTGGATGTCGTCCACGAGCAGCACGTCGATGGCCCGATACTTCTGGCGGAAGGCGGGCAGGCGATCGAAGCGAATGGCGTTGATCATCTCGTTGATGAAGCGGTCGGAAGAGATGTAGCAGAGGTTGAGCCGCCGCTGCCGGGCCTGGATGTAGTGGCCGATGGCGTGCATGAGATGAGTCTTGCCGAGACCCACCCCGCCGTAGATGAAGAGCGGGTTGTAGGATTTTGAGGGGATCTCCGCCACCGCGCGCGCGGCGGCGTGGGCGAACTGATTGGAGGACCCCACGACGAAGCTCTCGAAGGTGTACTTGGGGTTTAAGGCGAAGGGGATGTCGCGCGCGGCCCCCGAGCTGCCCTCCGCGGGAGCGGCCTCGGGGGCATCCTCGAAGACGACCTGGACGTCAGCCCGGCCAAGATCGTGGAGCGCTTCCGCGATGACGGCCTGGTAGTTCTTGTTGAGCCATTCCTTGAATTGGGAGTTGGGCACTCCGATCATCAGGCGGGAGCCCTGTTGGAAGAGGAAGCTCGTGGGCCGGAACCAGGTGGCGAAGCTGTGACGGTTCACCTTGGCTTCGACCTTGGCCAGAACGTCGTCCCAGAGGCTCACGGCCTAACACACCCAACCCTGGCCGGGCCGGTTGCGACGCGAACCAGGATCCAAAGGATGACAGCTCACTGTTGATATAAGACCTTTTACTACAACGACTTACAGTATTAGATCCTTTTCGGACCACAGCCGGGGCGCGCGAGGACTCCTTTTGCACAGAGTTTTCAACATCTGTGGAAAAGAAGCCGCGGTGATCACTGGAGAAGGCTGGGACGCGCCTCGCCACCCTAACCTCGGAAGGCTATCATAGCCGTCCGGAGGAAGACAAGCCTGGAGCGGGAGGTGTCGGGGCGGCTCCGAACGGTTTGACAAGGATAGGGGCGCTGCCTAAGATCTAGCTTTTGTCTCGGGTCCGAAGGCCACGTGAAGGGCCGTCCCCGCGGGACAGAGGCGGCCATTTATGAAGAGGACGTTCCAGCCGAACAACCGGAAAAGGAAGAGGACGCATGGATTCCTGGTCCGCATGCGGACCAAGGGGGGACGCCTGGTCCTCAAGAGACGCCGGCAGAAGGGGCGCAAGCGCCTCGGAGCCTAGTCCCACCCGTGGCCGATCGGCGGGGGGCGAGTTTCCGGCCCCGCCAGCGGTTGGTGCGGGGGGCCGAGTTCCGCCGCGTCCTGCGCCGCGGGGTCCGGCTCGGAGGGCCGCTCTTCTTGATGGTGGCGGTGGAGAACGACCGCGGCCATCACCGCCTGGGCCTTACGGTCAGCCGCAAGGTGGGCAAGGCCGCGGATCGAAACCGGGTCAAGCGGCTGCTGCGCGAGAGTTTTCGCCGGAGCGCCCAGGATGTCGCGCGCGGCTTCGATCTCGTGCTCGTGCCCAGGACGGAAATGGTCGTAAGAACCCAGCCCGAGGTGGACCGTGAATACCGAGAGCGCCTCCGGCGCCTCCTGGCCCGGGCGGGGGGCCCGTCCCGCGGCGCGGGCGCTGCTGCTGCTGATTGAGGCCTACCGCGTGACCCTGTCCCCCCTCATCGGCGGCTACTGCCGCTTCCTGCCCAGCTGCAGCGTGTATGCCGAGGAAGCGCTCCTGAAACACGGAGCCCGGCGGGGCTCGCTGCTCACCCTTCGCCGCCTGCTCCGCTGCCATCCGTTCCACCCCGGGGGCCTCGACCCCGTTCCCTAGGAAACTGCATGGAAGAACGCCGTCTCCTGCTGGCCGTGGCCCTCTCGCTGCTCGTTCTCACGGCCTACAGCCTCCTGTTCCCGTCCTCGCCCCGGCGGCCGGTCCCCGCGGCGGAGGCGAGCCCCTCTGCCCGTCCCCCCGTACCACCCGCACCCACCCCGAGCCCGGGGCCGAGCCGTGCCACCCCGCCGCCCGAGGTCAAAGTGGCCGCTGTCGCCCCCGTGGCGGACGAACGGGAGAGGAGGGTGGAGGTGACGGGCCGCGACATGACGCTGGCCTTCACCAACCGGGGGGCCCGGGTCGTGTCCTGGCGCCTGGCCCGGTTCATGGACCCGGGGGGCAAGCCCGAGGAGATGGTACAGGCGCTGGCTTCCGGGCCGCGCCCCCTGGACATCGAGACCGGGGATCCCGCCCTCGACCTCCGGCTGCGCGAGGCCCTCTTCCGGCCCTCCGCCGAGTCCGTCATCCTCCCGGGGGCGGGGACGGCCACGCTCAGCTTCGACTACGCGGAGGGGGACGTCACGGCCCAGAAGACCCTGATCTTCGAGGGCCAGGACTACCTCGTCAAGGTGAGGGCGTCCGCGCGGCGCGGAGGCCAGGAGCTGCCCACCAAGATCCTGTGGGGGCCGGGGGTCGGCAACCCCTCCGCCGCCGAGATGGAGGTCCAGGGCTACGAGGCCCCCCACGGCGTGGCTCTGACCGACAGCGGGGTGGAGCGGCTCCCCACCGACAAGCTGCCCCCCCCCGGCCGCGCCCTCGCGGGCGCCCGCTGGGTCGGGGTGGAGAGCCACTACTTTGCTGCCCTCTTCATCCCCCCCGGGGAGCGGGGCACGGCGGAGATCCGGGCCATCAGCCTTCCCACGGGTGAGGACGGGAAGCCCCGCAAGGCGCCCCTGGTCGCCCTCGACCTCGGCCCGGGAGCGGGCCCGGCCTGGCTCTACGTGGGGCCGAAGGACTATCACGAGCTCTCCCGCCTCGACCACCGCCTGAACCAGGTGGTACCGGTCGGAGAGTGGATCGGCCCCATCGTCGTCCCCTTCATGGGCCTGCTGCGCTGGGTGCACAGCCACGTGGGCAACTACGGCTGGTCGATCGTGGTCCTCACCCTTCTCATCAACGCGGCCATGGCCCCGTTCCGGCACTACAGCATCGCCAACGGCCTCAAGATGACCAAGCTGGCCCCCGAGATGAAGGTCATCCAGGAGCGCTACCGCAAGGTGCCCCTCCTGGACCCCAAGCGCCAGGACATGCAGGAGGAGATGGCCGCTCTTTACGCCCGGCATGGGATGAGCATGCAGACCCAGATGATGGTGGGCTGCCTGCCCCTGCTCTTGACCATGCCCTTCCTGATCGCGTTCTACCGCGTGCTGAGCGTGTCCATCGAGCTCCGGGGGGCCACCTTCCTCTGGATCCCGGACCTCAGCCAGAAGGACCCCCTGTTCTTGACCCCCGTCCTCATGGGCATCTCCATGTTCGCGATGCAGAGGATGACGCCCACCGCCATGGACCCCGCCCAGCAGAAGATCATGATGATCATGCCCCTGATGCTTATGGGCATGTTCCTGTGGGCTCCCGCCGGCCTCAACCTCTACTGGCTGGCCAGCAACCTCTGCTCGATCGTCCAGCAGGCCACCACCCTCTCCATCCTGCGGGCGGGGGAGGCGGGCCCCAAGCGGGAGCGCAAACGACGGTGAAGGACCGGATGTTCTCCGGTCGGGACGTGGCGGACGCGCTGGCCGCGGCCGGCCAGGCCCTCGGCTTGCCGGCGGAGACGTTGCGCTACGTCGTGCTCGAAGCCGGCCGTCCGGGGGGCCTCGGGGTCAGCCCGAGCCCGGCCCGGATCGCCGTGCTCCTGGACGGCTCCCCCGCCCCGCCCACCCCGAAGCCCGCCGAACCCCGCCCACCCGGGGATCCGCGGGCGGGGATCCGGGCCGTCGTCCGCGCGCTGGGGGAGGCGGCGGGGATCGACCTGACGGCGGAGATCGAGGAGGGGGATGAGGGCCTCCGGGTCCGCCTGGGGGGCAGCGACCAAAGATTCTTCCTCGAGGAGGAGGGCGAGGTCCTGCGCGCCACCGAGCACCTCCTGATACGCATGTTCGCCCGGGACGTGGCCCCGCGGTGGATCGTCGTGGAGTGCGAGGGCTACCGCGAGCAGCGCGAAGAGACCCTGCGGGCGACGGCCCTGGAGCTGGCGGCGGCCGTGACCGCCGACGGAAAGGCCCGCACCAGCCCCGCCTTGAACGCCTACGAGCGGCGGATCGTTCACCTCGCCCTGGCCGAGGTCAAGGGGGTCGTGACCTACAGCGTGGGCGAGGGGGGCGACCGGCGGGTCACGGTAGCGCCCGCGGAGGCCCCGCCCGGATCACCGGGAGGCGAGCCGTAGCCGAGCACGGCCCGGCCCTCCGCGCCCTCGGTCTCCCCGAGCCCGCCCTAGAGGCCCTCGAGGCGTACCTCGGGCTCCTGGCCGCCTGGAGCGCGCGGGTGAACCTGACGGGGGCGCGCGGTCCGGCGGAGCGGGTGGGGCTCCTGGTGGCCCCCGTCCTTCCCCTCCTCCCCCTCCTCGTCCCCGGGCGTCTCCTGGATGTGGGGTCGGGCAACGGCTCCCCCGGCCTCGTCCTCGCCCTCCTGCGCCCCGAGCTCGCGGTGACCCTCCTGGAGCCCCGCGCACGCCGTTGGGCGTTCTTGAAGGAGGCGGCCCGCGCCGCGGGACGGCCCGACATCGAGGTCCTGCGGCTCCGCCACGACGCCTACCCCGGCCCCCCCGCGCAAACCCTGTCCCTACGGGGGCTGGCCCTGCCCCTCCGCGAACTGGGGGGGCTCGTGGCGGAGGGGGGCCGGGTGGTGGTCCTGGGCCGTGCGCCCAAGGGGGAGGCGCCCTTCGTCGCGGAGAGCCTCGCCCGCCCCCCCGTGCACTCGTTCCGGCGGTGTTCCACGTGAAACGTCCGCCCCCCAACGCCCCTGTGCTATCCTCCGCGGCTCCAGGGGGACGCTTGGGACGGGTCATCGCGGTCGCTAACCAAAAAGGAGGGGTGGGCAAGACCACCACCGCCATCAACTTGGCGGCCAGCCTGGCCGCGGCCGAGCGGCGGGTGCTGGCGGTGGACGCCGACCCCCAGGGAAACCTCACCTCCGGGCTCGGCCGCAAGACAGGGGAGGCCCGGGCCAGCGTCTACGAGGTGCTGATCGAGGAGCGGCCCCTGGAGGAGGTCGTGATCGCCACCGACCTCGAGCACCTCTTCCTCGCCCCCTCCGACCGCAACCTCACGGGGGCCGAGGTCGAGCTCGTCCCCCTCCTGGCCCGCGAGTTCCGCCTGAAGCAGGCCCTGGCCTCCGTGGCCCCCGGCTACGACTACGTGTTCATCGATTGCCCCCCGAGCCTGGGCCTGCTCACTGTCAACGCCCTCGTGGCCGCCCAGAGCGTGCTTATCCCCCTCCAGTGCGAGTACTTCGCCCTCGAGGGGGTCTCCGAGCTGAGCGCCACCCTGAAGCGGGTCCGGGGGGCGCTCAACCCGGGGCTGGAGATCGAGGGGGTGCTCCTCACCATGGTGGACGAGCGGACCAACCTCACCCAGCAGGTGATCACGGACATCCGGACCCACTTCCGGGAGAAGGTCTTCCGCACCCAGATCCCGCGCAGCGTGCGGCTCGCGGAGGCCCCCAGCTTCGGTAAGCCGGTGCTCCTCTATGACATACGGTCGAAAGGGGCGGAGGCCTACCTGGATCTCGCTAAGGAGCTCATGGTGCGTGACCAGCTCCCCCTCATCGCGCCATGACCGTGAAGAGGAAGGCGCTCGGCAAGGGGCTCTCCGCCCTCCTGCCCGACCCCGAGCCCCGGCGGGCCCCCACCGAGGCCCTGGCCGAGGTCCCCACCGCCAGCCTCGACCCCAACCCCTTCCAGCCCCGCACGGCGCTGGAGCCCGCCGCCCTGCAGGAGCTCGCGGCCTCCATCCGCGAGAGCGGGATGGTGCAGCCCATCCTCGTCCGCCGGCAGGGGATCCGCTTCCAGATCATCGCTGGAGAGAGGCGGTGGCGGGCTGCCCAGCAGATCGGCCTCGCTACCGTCCCTGTGGCCGTCCGGGACGTTCCCGACGAGCGCCTTCTGGAGCTGGCCCTGGTCGAGAACATCCAGCGCGAGGAGCTCTCCCCCCTGGAGGAGGCCCAGGCCTTCCATCGGCTGCAGGAGGAGTTCCACCTGACCCAGGAGGACGTCGCGCGGCGGGTGGGGCGGGACCGCTCCACCGTGGCCAACACCCTGCGCCTCCTGCGTCTGCCCCGCGAGATCCGGGACCTCCTGTCCGCGGGTCAGCTGGACGCGGGTCACGGCCGGGCCCTCCTGGCCCTGGACCGCAGCGAGGACCAGGCCCGGCTGGCCCGGGAGGCCGCGCGGCGGGGGCTGTCCGTGCGGGAGGTGGAGCGCCGGGTGGCGCTCCTGCGCACCCCGCGGAGTCGGGACCCGGCCCGCAAGGACGCCAACACCCGGGCCGCGGAGGAGCGCCTGCGGGCCGCCCTCGGCACGGGGGTGCAGATCGCCCGCCGGGGAAAGGGCGGGAGCCTGCGCATCGCGTTCGCCAGCGAGGCCGAGCTCAACCGGCTCTACGAGCTGCTCGTCCGGCCCGGTCGCGGGCGCTGAGCCCGTCCCGCGTGCTATGGTTCTCTTTTGGTGCTTCGGGGGTTCTGAATGATCAAGCTCAAAGGGCTCGTGGCGGAGGGACTCAACGGCTTCATGGACGAGGGGACGGAGTTTCTGGGCGAGCTGCGCTTCAAGGATACGCTGCGGATCGACGGGCGCCTGAAGGGCAAGATCGTCTCCGACAACACCCTGATCGTGGGGGAGTCGGGTCACGTGGAGGCGGAGATCGACTGCGGGGTGGTGTCCATCCGGGGGACGGTCACCGGGCGCGTGCACGGGCGGCAGCGGATCGAGCTCCTGGCCGGGTCCAAGGTGCTGGCCACCCTTGTCTCCCCCAAGCTCGTGATCGAGGACGGCGCGTTCTTCCAGGGGGACTGCGAGATGGGCGCCCTCCCCGCGGGAACGCCCGCTCCCGCCCCCCGCGCCTAGGGAATACCCGCCCTACCAACTATAGTTCTTAGTATACTTTCTATTTTCCCCCGCGGGGAGGGGCATGAGCGACGAGCGAGAGCGGATCCGCCGTCTCACCGAGCGGGTCTCCTGCGCGGGTTGAGCGAGCAAGCTCGGGCCCACCGAGCTCGCTCAGGTCCTGAGCGCACTCCGTCCCTCCGCCGACCCCCGGGTCCTGGTGGACCACGGCACGGGGGACGACGCGGGGGTGTTCCGGCTCGACGACGCCACCGCTCTCGTGCAGACCGTGGATTTCTTCACCCCGGTGGTGGACGAGCCGGAGGTGTTCGGGGCCATCGCCGCCGCCAACGCCCTCTCCGATGTCTACGCCATGGGGGGACGGCCCTTGACCGCCCTCTCCATCGCCGGCTTTCCGGAGAACGACTTTCCCCTGGAATGGGCGGCGGCCATCGTGCGGGGGGGGGCGGAGAAGCTCAAGGAGGCCGGTTGCGTCCTGCTCGGGGGCCACACCGTCCGCGATCCCGAGATCAAGTTCGGCTACGCGATCACCGGCCTCGTGCACCCCGACCGCATCCTCACCAACGCGGGCGGTCGGCCGGGCCAGGCCTTGGTGCTCACCAAGCCTCTGGGCACGGGGGTGATCGCCACCGCGCTCAAGGCGGGGAAGGCCCCCGCCGACGCGGCCCGAGCCTCCGCGGAGTCCATGGCGACCCTGAATGAGCGCGCGGCCGCGGTCGCGCTCCGCCACGGGGTGAAGACGGCCACCGACGTGACCGGCTTCGGGCTCGTGGGCCACGCCCTGGCCCTGGCCCGGCAGAGCCGGGTCACGATCGTGATCGAGGGGGCCGCGCTCCCGCTCCTGCCGCGAGCCAAAGACCTCGCCCTGGAGTTTCAGGCCGGCGGGCTCAAGGCCAACCGGCGGCAGTTCGAGCCTCTCCTCGCCTATGCCCAGGAACGGGACGAGGCTCTAAAGGCCCTCCTCTTCGATCCCCAGACCTCGGGGGGCCTGCTCCTGCTCGTCCCCGAGGAGAGCACAGCGGCCCTCCTCGCCGAGCTGCCCTCGGCCCGGGCCGTCGGACGGGTCGAGCCCGCAGGCGAGACGCCCATCCGGATCGCCTGAGGACTCGGCGTTTGGGCGAATCCCCCCTTCGGCCGGATGGGCTGGAGAAGGCGCGGGACCACCCTAGGCGTTCCTAGAACGGGGAGAACAGGCTGCGCCAGGAGGGTCGGTCGGTGGTCTCCGAGATCTTGGCTACGTTCCCCGTCTTGCCGCGGATTTCGTTGATGTCCCAGCCCGTGAGCGAGGCCAGCGTCTGGGCCTCCTTCTCACGGCGGTCGACAAGGGCGCGACGGTAGTCTTTCGCCGCCTCGCAGGTCTCTCCGCCCAGCCAGGGGTGGCGGAGCACGAAGCGGCCCTGGAAGTTCGTGCGGTCCGCCGTCTCCTGGAAGACGAGGTCCTCGGGGAAATGGGACGCGTCGTAGCGCACGTGGAGGCGGGTGAGGAACACGTCCACCGCGCCCCCCGCCATCGAGGGCCGCCTCGACGGCGTCACCTGGCCCTGGGCTCCCGCCATCCACCCCACCCCCAGGCCCTTCAGCTCCTCCCGCGAGAGCGGCTGCGCCGCACAGGGGTCGCACCAGCTCATGTCCCAGGCGTACTCCTGGAGGACGGCCCGCATGTCCTCGCGGCGAACCTGATCCGAGAACAGCGCCTTGTAGAAGCGGCCGAACTCGTCCTTGACGAAGACCGGGATGTCCATGCCCGTGGGCAGCTTCACGGTGCGGTAGTTGGTGGTCTCCACCCGCCCTTTCCGGCTGAGGGCGTAGACGAAGAGCTCTTGCGGGCCCTTGGCGTTCACCGTGCCCAGGCGGACGGGCAGCATGAACTTGGGCGATTCGTAGGAGACCCGCAGGGGCCGGAGGTAGCTGAACCCGAGCTGCGCCTGCTCCTTCAGGTTCACCCGGGCCACGAAAAAGCGCATCTGCTGCTTGATGTAGCTTCCGAGCACGGCGGAGGCGCCGGGGGGGATCTTGTAGCCGTTCTCCTTGAGCCAGGTCTCGAGGCCGCCGCTCTCCTGGGCGGAGAGGATGAGGATGTCGTATTCGCCCACGGTGTAGCGGGCTTCCACGGTGACGCCCAGGCCCTTCTCGGCCGCCGGCGTCGGCGCGCTCCTCATCATCATCATGCCCCCCACCACCCCTCTCTCTTGCATCGGCGCGCAGGGGTCAGGGTCGAAGTACTCGACCAGGCGGGGGGAGGAGTAGACGTCGAGGTGGTCGAGAAGGGCCCTGTCCGTCACCTCGATCTGCTCCCGCTTGATGAAGGTGGGGACGGGAATGACGATGGCGAACTCCTTGAGCGCGCCCTGATAGTCGTTGGCCATGGTCATGACGGTCTGGTCGCCGTCGCGGACGAGGGCCACCGAGGAGGCCTGGTTGAAGAGCTTCGTGTCCGCCTTGGCGACGTAGAAGCCACAGAAGGCTTCCGCCCGCTCAGCCGCGGGTAGGGCCAAGAGGAAGCTGAGGCAGCAAATCGAGAGCCGGCGCATGGACCACTCCTTTCGGGGGACGGGCCGGGATCCGAGCCCGGCCCGCCCAGTCGTAACGACACCCCGGAAACAGGCGATTAATGAGGGCGACGGCGGGCGAGAGCGCGGCCAGCGACCACAGCAGGCCGTTGGGCCGGTAGAGGCGGAACTGGACATAAGCGGCGCCCGCCGCCACCAGGATCGCGAAGAGAACCCGGCCCGCCCGAGAATCCGGGGTCGTCTTCGGGTCTGAGATCATGAAGAAAGCGAAGATGAGAAGGGCGCCGCTCTCGAGCTGGTGGAGGGGGATGCTCATGGGGTCCCCGAGCCACACCGCCCGGAGGAAGAGCAGGCCCCCGTAGCTGGCCAGGAAGGCCAGGGTGATGTCGCTCCGCGCCGCCCGGTTCACCACCAGCCCCCCGAGGCAGGCGAGGAGGAAGCCGAGGAAGGCCGCGCTTCCCCACTGGCCGGGGGAGACCCACACCGCTTGGGTAGCCAGGATCATGAAGGCCAGGCCGAAGTTCGTGGGATTGAAGAGGTGCTTGCCGTCCCAGCGGAGCACGAACTTGCTCGCGATCGTCACCACCGCCGTCCCCGCGGCCAGGGCCTCCGAGTTCGTGCGCAGGAGCAGGCAGAGCGACAAGCCCGAGATGAGGGCGCTCCGCGGATCGAAGCCGGGAAGGCGGGCCAGGCGTCCCCCCACGTACTGGGTGGCCAGAGCCGTGGCCAGCAACAGGCTGACGCGGGCGATCGAGACCTCGAACGCGAGCCCCACCATGCCGTACGCCAAGAGCCCGGCCAGGGCCGCAATCTGATACCCCCTCGGGTCGAGTCGTGTCCGCACCATCCCTCCCCACGGAGACTACACGTCGGCGCCGGGCCCTATTCCGGGGAGCCCGAGTGAGCCCACCCCGGGGCTCACCGCCTCGGGTCGCGCCCCGGGGAGCAGCGCGGCAAGGAGTGGCCCCCCCCTTCCCCGGCTGAACCGCCCCTCATCCCCTGGGCGCACCGTTCCGTCTGGATTTGATGCCTTTCGTCTAGAAGCGAGTGCGGCCGGGGACCGGAGCCGCAAGACTACGCCTGGGAGGTGAGCTCTTGCGAATCACGCCAATCGTTCTCTGCGCCGCGGCCAGCTCGCTGGCCGCACTCTGGAATTCACCGGTGGGAGCGGGCGCCAAGGACACCGCTCCTCGGGCCTATCGCTTCACCGTCGACTACACGTCCTCGGATACCAAGGGCCAGATCACCAAGCGGCAGCGCGTGCGGGGCGAATACACGCGCGGTCTTGCCGGCGGAGACGCGGTCTGGACGAACGTTACCTTCGCCGAGGGCAGCGGGGCCACGGAGCCTTTGGCTGCCCCCCAGAAGCGCGAGTTCATGGAGGGCTTTCGCTACCGCCGCCGCGGGGACTTTTCGGACAGCATGAAGCCGGATTTCTTCAAGGGGTTTCCTCCCACCGCCGTGATGGAGCGAAATCTCGTCTGGGACGCGGAGATGTTCGAGCTCTTTGGCGAAGACCAGCTGTCGCACTTGAAGCCGAACGAACCCTATCACGTGGTCTCCAACAATGACGTGACCATGCCGGGAGTGGGTACCTTCCACAACCGCGACGTCGAGCTAACGCTCATCGGCCGTTCGCCGAGAAACGGCCAGCAGTGTGCGGTCATCGAGTACCGCGCTTTCTTCAACCCCCTTGACATAGCGAATGGTGGTATGACTTTGAAGGGCCGGAGCCACTATTGGGGGCTGATCTGGGTCTCGCTCGACCGGCAGCAGATCGAGTACGCCACCCTCTACGAAGATGTGGCGGGAGAGCTCAGGCTGCCGGGGGCGGCCGCGGAGCAGCTCATCGACGTCTTCCGCTCCGGGGTTTTTGAACCGGCGGGCCGGGAATAAGCGGCGGCAGAGGGGCGATGAGGGGACGCGGGGAGCGCGGGTGGGTCTTTTCTCTGCTCTGGATCAACCTCGCCGTGACCGTGATCGTGCCCCTGATTCAAATGGCCTCCAACCAGGCGACGGAGGCCAGGGATCTGTGGACGGCGTGGGGCCACGCGCTCGTTTACGGCAACGTGGCGGGGGTTCCGGCGTCATTGATCATCCCCTGGGTCATCAATCGAGCGGCGCGGGGCCGGCTTCCCCTGGTTCCGGTGGTCATCCTGAGCTGCATGGTGTTTACGGCCTTCGGCTGCCTGGCCGCGCAGGCGCTCCTGTGGGGGATGTCGGGCGCGGCCCTTCCCGCCTTCTGGGCGGAATACTTCCGGACCGTGCGCATGACCACGCTCTTCTCGGTCGCCTTTGGCCTGGGCGTGTTCGCATACGCCTCCATGCGGGAGCGCCTGCAGCACGTCGAGACGCGATTGCACGAGCAGGAATTGG
Source organism: Vicinamibacteria bacterium (assembly GCA_035570235.1). Lineage (NCBI taxonomy): Bacteria > Pseudomonadati > Acidobacteriota > Vicinamibacteria > Vicinamibacteria bacterium. Next base: position 146,108 of record DATMML010000103.1, read on the forward strand.
CCGCGGAGCGCACGAGAACCCTGGCCGCGGAAGCGCGGCTGCGCTCCCTGGAATCGCGCGTTCATCCGCATTTCCTGTTCAACACTCTGAACTCGATCAGCTCCCTCATCGAGACCGCGCCCGCGCGCGCCGAAGAGATGGTGGGGAAGCTGGCCGCACTGCTGCGATCGTCCCTGGACCACAGCAACCGGCCGCTCATCCCGTTGCGCCAAGAGTTGGCCATGGTCGACGACTACATCGAGATCGAGAGGGTGCGCTTCGGCGGCAAGCTGCGGGGAGCGGTGGACGTTCCCCCGGACTTGCGGGAGGTCATGGTGCCGCCCCTGAGCGTTCAATCGCTGGTCGAGAATGCGGTGAAACATGGAATCACCGCCCTTAAGGGCGGCGGCGAGGTCCTGGTGCAAGGATCCTCGGAAAATGGGTGTTTGCGCATCGAGGTCTCGGACACCGGCCCGGGGTTCGACTTGAGCGCGATTCCGGCCGACCACGGCCTCGATAACCTGGTGGGGCGCCTCGACGCGCTGTTCGGGCCGCGGGCGCACCTGAACGTCCGCCGGCGCGCTGGGCGCTGCGTGGTTGAGATGGTGTTGCCGCGATCATGAGACTGCGTGCGTACCTGGTCGATGACGAGCCCTTGGCGCTCGAGCGTTTGGCGCGCCTTCTCGAGGAGACCCGGCGCGTGGAGGTGATCGGGAGCACGACCGAGCCCGAGGAGGCGGTCGCCGCGCTCACCTCGGTCCCGGCCGACATTTGCTTCCTCGACATCCAGATGCCGCGGCTCAACGGGTTCGAGTTGCTGGCCCGCCTGCCCGTCCAGCCCGTCGTCATATTCACGACCGCTCACGACGAATATGCCCTGCGGGCTTTCGCCGTGAACTCGGTGGACTACCTGCTCAAGCCCATCGATCCCGGGCAGCTGGAGCGGGCGCTGACCAAGGTGGAACGGCTGCGGACCTCGGGGGCTCTCCCCGCCACGGACCTGCAAACGCTGCTCAAGAACCTGAGCGCCGCCTTGCCGCCCGCCCCCACCTATCCGGAGCGGATTGCGTCGCGGCTGGGCGACCGGATCTCGTTCATCGATCTCGTGCGGGTGACGCATTTTCTTGCCGAGGACAAGCTGACCTACGGCATGGCCGATGGCAAAGAGTACTGCGTCGACTACAGCATTTCCGCCCTCGAGAAAAAGTTGGATCCGAAGAGATTTGTCCGCATCCACCGAAGCACCCTCGTCAACGTTTCCTGGATCAAGGAGGTGTCCTCCCTGCCCGGGGGAGGACTGAACGTTCGGCTGAAAGACGTCCAGGGAACCGACCTCACGGTGGCGCGCGATCGGGCCCGGGGATTCAAGGCTCGACTCTGCGGTTGAGGGGCGTCCCCAGCCATCGTGGGCGGTAGCGTCCCCGGGGAAGCGTTGACGAGACCCCTCCCGCGCACTACAATCCCGCCCTCGCAACCCAGCCGAAGCCCCCGGCGCCCGGACCTGGCCCGTGGCCCCCGCGCCGCTCAACGTTACGGACCCACAAGGAGGCCCCATGTCGAGGTCACTTCCCCTCTTGGGCATCATGCTGTGCGCGGCCGGAGCGGCCGCGCAAGAAGCGTCGGGACCGCCCCCCGTGATCACGATCAGTCGCGAGGAGGTCAAGGCCGGCCGCATGGCCGCCAACGAGAAGGTGGCGGCGGGCTTCGCGGCGCTCGCCAATCGCACATCCGCGCCCAGCCGCTGGATCGGCCTCGTCCCTTTGACCGGCGATGAGAACGTGTCCCTCTTCCTGTCGCCCTACGGCTCCTTCGCCGCCTTCGAAGCTACCAACAACGCGTGGGAGCAGGCCATGGGCACCGCCAGCGCCAAGGCGGAGATGGAGCAGCTCGAGCGCCAGAACGCCGAGGTCCAAAACAGCTGGCGCACGATGCTCGCCCGCCACCGGGCCGACCTGAGCTACCGGCCGCGCTCCGCGAAGGAGGCCGCCCAGTCCCGCTACTTCAGCATCAATTCCGTCCGCCTCAAGCCGGGTCGCGCTCCCGACTACAGCGACTACATCAAGGCCCTGAACATCGCGCGCGAGAAGGCCAACGTGGACGTCCACACAGCCGTCTACCAGGTCGTGGGCGGAGCCCCCACGGGGACGTTCCTGACCTTCACCACCTACCGCTCGCTCAAAGAGGTGGACGACGGCTTCGCCCGGGCCGATGCCGACCAGAAGGCCATCGAGGCCGCTCTGGGCGGGCCGACCGTGGTGGAGCGCCGGCGGCAGCTCATTTCAGAGATCGTGGCCGAGGGCCAGGTCAATCTCTATGCCATGAACCCGAGGATGAGCCGCCCCCCCGAGCAGTTCGCGGCCGCCGACCCCGACTTCTGGACGCCCAAACCGGCGGCGGCAGGTGCCAAAGCCCTGGCCGTGAAGAAGGAAGCCCCGGCCAAGAAGTAAGAGAAACCCAAGCCGTAAACTCCAAGGGGCGGGCGGACCGGAACGCCCGCCCCTTGCGCCTACGCGTCTCCCGTTCTTTGACTCCCCCTCCGATCCCGTGTTACCCTGCCGCGTTTTTCCAGAGTCCCCCCCGTCCCGGGGACCACCAGCAGGATGGATCCCTTGTCAGCCACGGAAGTAGGGAGAGCTTGTCCCGCCCCCGCCCGGGAAGCGGGGCGCGCGTGAGGGTGGCCAGCCGCCCCCTGGCGCGGCGCTACGCGCGCGCCCTCCTGGACGTGGCCCTGGCCGGCACCAAAGGGGAGGGGATCTCCCCGGAGAACCTTCGTCGGGAACTGCAGGCGGCGGTGGCCCTCCTCGCCGGGAGCCAAGAGCTTATGGCCGTGCTCTCCCACCCCGGAGTGGGGGCGGAGGGGAGGAAGAGGGTGGCGGCGGCGGTGTGGGGCAAGACCAAGGCTTCCCCCCTCCTCCGGCGGCTGGTGGAGCTGCTGGTGGAGCATCGACGCATCGGGCTCTTGCCCCTAATCGAGGCCGCCTTCGGCGAGCTATGGAACGCGCGCCGAGGCGTTGTTTCCGCGGAGGCGGTGGGAGCCCTGCCGCTGGGGGAGACCGAGACCCGGGCCTTGGCCCGAGCCCTCGAGAAGGCGAGCGGACATGAGGTGGAGCTCACGAGCCGCGTGGACCCGGACGTGCTCGGAGGGATACTCGTGCGCATGGGTGGCCGCACCTACGACGGGACGGTAAGGTCCCAGCTCAAGGCCCTGCGGGAGAGCTTGGCCCATGGCCGCTGAGCGTCCACACTAGGGGGTCGAGAGGGTCATGGAGATTCGCGCCGCAGACATCACCAAGATCATCCGCGAGCAGCTGGCCGGCTTCTCCGCGGCGGTGGACGTCTCCGAGGTGGGGACCGTGCTCTCGGTGGGGGACGGCATCGCCCGCATCCACGGTCTCGAGCACTGCATGGCGGGGGAGCTCCTGGAGCTGCCCCACGGCGTCATGGCCATCGCCTTGAACCTCGAGGAGGACTCGGTGGGCGCGGTGCTCATGGGCGAGTCCGCGGAGATCAAGGAGGGGGACGAGGTCAAGCGCACCAAGCGGATCATGTCCATCCCGGTGGGGGAGGCTATGGTGGGGCGGGTGATCAACGCCCTCGGACAGCCCCTGGACGGCAAGGGCGCCATCGCAACCCGCACCTTCGGCCCCCTGGAACGGCTGGCCCCCGGGGTGGTGGAGCGTCAGCCGGTGCGCGAGCCGCTCCAGACCGGGATCAAGGCCATCGATGGGATGGTGCCCATCGGCCGCGGTCAGCGGGAGCTGATCATCGGGGACCGCCAGACCGGCAAGACCGCGGTCGCGGTGGACACCATCATCAATCAAAAGGGCCAGGGCGTCATCTGCATCTATGTGGCCATCGGGCAGAAGCAGTCCACGGTCGCCCAGGTGGTCCGGACCCTGGAGGAATTCGGGGCCATGGAGCACAGCATCGTGGTCTCGGCCTCCGCCTCCGAGCCCGCCCCCTTCCTCTACATCGCCCCTTACGCCGGCTGCGCCATCGGCGAGTACTTCCGGGACAAGGGGCAGCATGCCCTCTGCGTCTACGATGACCTCAGCAAGCACGCCGCCGCCTACCGGGAGATCTCGCTCCTCTTGCGCCGACCCCCCGGCCGCGAAGCCTACCCCGGCGACGTCTTCTATCTGCACAGCCGGCTGCTCGAACGCGCGGCCAAGCTGAATAACGCGAAGGGCTCGGGCAGCCTCACCGCCCTGCCCATCATCGAGACCCAGGCGGGAGACATCTCCGCTTATATCCCCACCAACGTCATCTCCATCACGGACGGTCAGATCTTCCTGGAATCCGACCTCTTCAACTCCGGCATCCGGCCCGCCATCAACGTGGGGAACTCCGTCTCCCGCGTGGGCGGCTCCGCCCAGATCAAGGCCATGAGGGCGGTGGCGGGCCGGCTGCGGCTGGACCTCGCGCAGTTCCGCGAGCTGGCCGCCTTCTCCATGTTCGCCTCCGAACTCGACAAATCCACCCAGGCCACGCTGGCCCGGGGCCAGCGCTTGACCGAGATCCTGAAGCAGGACCAGTATGACCCCCTGCCCGTGGAGAAGCAGGTCACCATCATCTTCGCGGCCGCCAACGGCTACCTGGACGGCTTTCCCGTCTCCGAGGGCCGCCGCTATGAGAGGGAGCTCTACTCCTTCCTCGAGGGCCGGCAGCCCACCCTCCTCAAGGACGTCGCGGAGAAGAAGGACATCAAGGGCGAGCTCACCGACCGCCTGAAAGCCGCCCTCTCGGAGTTCGCGGGGGTCTTCCAGGCGGCGGCGCCCGCCTGAGCGGCCTCCCCCCATGCCCGCCCTCGTCGACATCCGCCGCCGGATCCGCAGCGTCAAGAGCACGCAGCAGATCACCAAGGCCCAGAAGATGGTCTCCGCGGCCAAGCTGCGCCGGGCCCAGGAGGCCATGTTCGCGGCCCGTCCCTACGCCCGGAAGATGATGGAGGTCCTGAACAGCCTGGCCTCCCGGGCCGACCCCAAGCTCCACCCCCTCCTTGAGGAGCGGGGGGACGAGAAGGTCCTGCTCGTGGTGGTGACCGCGGACCGGGGTCTCTGCGGCGGTTTCAACGCCAACATCATCCGCACCGCTACCCGCTTCATCCGGGAGCGGGGGGACCGGGACCTGGCCTTGGGACTGCTGGGACGCAAGGGGCGCGACTTCTTCCGGCGCCGTAAGCTGAAGGTGCGCTTCGAGCGGTTGGGGATCTTCCAGGCCCTGCGCTACGCCACCGCCCGCGAGATCGCGGGGGACCTGATCGGGAGCTACACCCGCTGCGAAGTAGATCAGGTCTACCTTCTCTACAACGAGTTCAAGAGCGTGGTCCAGCAGCGGATCGTGGTCGAGCGCCTCCTCCCCGTGGAGAGGCTGGCCCTGAATCCCACCGAGCCCGCCCTCGACTACCTCTACGAGCCGGCTCCGGCCGCGATCTTCGCGGAGATCATGCCCAAGCACGTGGAGATCCAAGTCTGGCGGGCCCTCCTGGAGTCGGCGGCGGCCGAGCACGGGGCCCGCATGGCGGCCATGGACGCGGCCACCAACAACGCCGGCGAGATGATCGACCGCCTGAGCCTGTACATGAACAAGGTCCGCCAGGCCGCCATCACCAAGGAGATCATCGAGGTGGTGTCGGGAGCGGGCGCAGCTTCGTGAGGCTCGGGCATGCCCAGGAAACCCGCGCGTTCGGGGAGGCGAGATGGTCCCGACCGTCAGGCCAACCCCGGCGCGGGGCTCCCGGTTTTGTCCCCCTCGGAGCAGGAGAGCATGGCAACTGAGAACGTCGGTCGGGTGGTCCAGATCATCGGCCCGGTGGTGGACGTGGAGTTCGAAAAGGGCGTCCCCCCCATCTACAACGCGGTGCGCATCACCAGCGAGGGGGAGGAGGGGGGGGTGAAGCTGGACGTGATCGCGGAGGTGGAGCAGCACCTTGGAGAGAACCGCGTGCGCTGCGTGAGCATGCTCGCCACCGACGGCATGGTCCGGGGGATGAAGGCCATCGACACGGGGGGACCCATCACCATGCCCGTGGGACCGGCCACCCTGGGCCGGGTCCTGAACGTGATAGGGGAGCCGGTCGACGACCTGGGGCCGGTGAAGGCGGCCAAACGCAACCCCATCCACCGCCTGGCCCCCACCCTCGTCGAGCAGTCCACCGAGCTCCAGATGTTCGAGACCGGGATCAAGGTGGTGGACCTCATCGAGCCTTACCTCCGGGGGGGCAAGATCGGCCTCTTCGGGGGGGCGGGCGTGGGCAAGACCGTCATCATCCAGGAGCTCATCAACAACATCGCCAAGAAACACGGCGGGGTCAGCGTGTTCTCGGGGGTGGGGGAGCGCACCCGCGAGGGGAACGACCTCTGGCTGGAGATGCAGGAGTCGGGGGTCGTGAACATCAAGGACTTCGCCAAGAGCAAGGCCGCGCTCGTCTACGGCCAGATGACGGAGCCCCCCGGGGCCCGCCTGCGGGTGGCCCTCTCCGGCCTCACGGTGGCGGAGTACTTCCGCGACGAGGAGGGCAAGGACGTCCTCCTCTTCATCGACAACATCTTCCGCTTCACCCAGGCCGGCTCCGAGGTCTCCGCCCTGCTCGGCCGCATGCCCTCCGCGGTGGGCTACCAGCCCACCCTGCAGACGGAGATGGGGGAGCTGCAGGAGCGGATCACCTCCACCAAGAAGGGCTCGATCACCTCCGTGCAGGCCATCTTCGTCCCCGCCGACGACTACACCGACCCCGCCCCCGCCACCACCTTCGCCCACCTGGACGCCACCACCAACCTCTCCCGGCAGATCGTGGAGCTCGGGATCTACCCGGCGGTGGACCCCCTCGCTTCCTCTTCGCGAATCCTCGACCCCCGCATCCTGGGGAAGGAACACTACGAGGTGGCGCGGGCGGTGAAGCAGATCCTGCAGAAGTACAAGGATCTCCAGGACATCATCGCCATCCTGGGCATCGATGAGCTCAGCGAGGACGACAAGCTGACGGTGGCGCGGGCGCGCAAGATCCAGAAGTTCCTGTCCCAGCCCTTCCACGTGGCCGAGCAGTTCACGGGCATTCCCGGCAAGTACGTTCCCCTCGCGGACACCATCCGCAGCTTCAAGATGATCGTGAGCGGGGAGATGGACGAGGTGCCGGAGCAGGCCTTCTACATGGTGGGGGCGGTGGAGGAAGCGCTGGAGCAAGCCAAGACTCTCCAGCGGTGACCATGGCCCTGCCCACGAAGCTGACGCTCGAGGTGGTGACGCCGGAAGGCCTCCTCCTGCGCGAGGAGGTCGACGAGGTCATCGCTCCCGGCACCCTCGGTTATTTCGGCGTCCTCCCCGGCCACACCCCGTTCCTCTCCACCCTGGGGGTGGGCGAGCTCACCTACCGGCAGGGGAGCGAGCGCGGCCACCTCGCGTGTTTCTGGGGATTTTGCGAGGTGCTGCCCGACCGGGTGAGCGTGCTGGCCGAGGTCGGGGAGCGAGCGGAGGACATCGACGCCGCCCGCGCCGAGCTGGCCCGGTCGCGGGCGGAGGAGCGCATGAAGTCCATCAAGGACGAAGCCGGCTACGCGGAGGCCCACCTGGACTACATGCGCGCCGTGACCCGCCTGGCCGTGGCCCGCAACCGCCGGGCCTGAGGGCGGCGGCCCGGGGAGCGCCCCGGACGGCAAGGATCAATGCTGCGTCAAGTCGCGACCCTCTTCCGCTATCGCCTCCTCATCCAGAGCCTGGTGAGCCGGGACCTCAAGGCCCGCTACCGCGGGAGCATCCTGGGGTTCTTCTGGAGCTTCATCAACCCCCTGCTCCTGCTCCTCACCTACACCGTCGTCTTCACCGTCATCATGCCCGGGCGGCGCTCCCCCAACATGGAGCCCTACTACCTCTTCTTCTTCTGTGGCATCCTTCCCTGGACCTTCTTCAGCTCCGCCCTTCTCGAGTCCTCCGGCGTCCTCATCGCGGGGGGGAACCTCATCAAGAAGGTGCTCTTTCCGGCGGAGGTGCTGCCGGTGGTGACGGTGGTCTCGAACCTGGTCCACTTCCTGCTCGGGCTGCCCATCCTCCTCGCCTTCCTGGCCTTCGAGGGCCGGCTGGGGCCGGAGGCCCTCCTCCTGCCCCTGCCCCTCCTCGTCCAGCTCGTCTTCACCCTCGGCCTCGCCCTCTTCGTCTCCGCCCTCACCGTCCATTTCCGCGACCTCCAGAACATTCTCGGCCACGTCCTCCACCTCTGGTTCTTTGGCTCCCCCGTCCTGTACTTCTACGGCGATGTCCAGGGGAGGCTGCGGGACGTCCTCCGCCTGAACCCCATGTCCCACATCCTGGTCTCCTACCAGCAGATCCTCTTCTCCGGGCGCTTCGACCATGGCCGGGGCCTGCTTCTGGCCGGCCTCGTCGCGCTCCTGAGCTTCGCGGCCGGGGGCTTCCTCTTCGACCGCCTGCGGGACACCCTGGCGGAGGAAGTGTGAGGGCCGAGCCGGCGGTAGTGGCGCAGGACGTCACGAAAATCTACCGCCGCTTCATTCACCGCAACCAGTTCAAGACCCTGAAGAGCGCGCTGCTCACCGGGAGCCTCCTCTCCGATCTCACCCCGGACCAGACGTTCACCGCCCTCTCCGGCGTCTCCTTCGAGGTCCCTCCGGGGGCCACCTTCGGGGTGATCGGAGAGAACGGCTCCGGCAAGTCCACCCTCCTGAAGCTCATGGCCGGGATCACCAAGCCCACCCGGGGCACCATCTCCGTTCGCGGGCGCGTGTCCGCCCTCATCGAGCTGGGGGCGGGCTTCCACCCCGAGATCAGCGGGCGGGAGAACGTGGCCATCAACGGCATCATGCTCGGCCTCACCCGGCGGGAGGTGGAGGAGCGTTTCGACGACATCGTGGCCTTCGCCGAGCTCGAGGAGTTCATCGACGCCCCCGTCAAGACCTACTCCTCGGGCATGTACATGCGTCTGGGCTTCGCGGTGGCGATCCACGTGGACCCCGATGTGCTGCTCATCGACGAGGTCCTGGCGGTGGGGGATGAAGCGTTCACCCGCAAGTGCCTGGACAAGATCGGGGAGTTCCGCCGGCGGGGCAAGACCATCCTTCTCGTCACCCACAGCCTGGGCTTGGTGGAGAAGATGTGCGACGACGTGCTCTGGCTCCGCCACGGAAAGGTGGCCGACCGCGGTGACCCCAAGCGGGTGGTGGATGCCTATCTCACCTACGTGGCAGGGGGGGAGGAGGCACTCCTGGCCGGCGGCCAGGGGGCCCCACCCCCCTCCCCGGAGCCTCCCGCCCCCTCTCTGGCCGCGGGCGAGCCGGTGTCCACCCCGCGCTATCAGCAAGGCCGCTGGGGGGGCCGGGAGGTCGAGATCACGAGCGTCCGCCTCAAGGACGCCCGCGGCCGAGAGCGCCACGTGTACGTGCCGGGGGAGAGCCTCACCGTCGTGCTCAGTGTGCGGGCGGCTGCCCCCGTCCAGGACTTCGTCTTCGGCCTCGGTCTCTTCACCGCCGACGGCGTGTCCGTCTACGGCACCAACACCCAGCTCGAGGACTACGAACCGAAAAACCTCGTGGGCGAGGCCGAGGTCTCGCTCGTCCTCGAGGACCTGCGCCTCACCGAAGGAACCTATCTGGTCGACGTGGCCGCCCACCGGCGCGACGGCACCCCCTACGACTACCACCGGGGCCTCTACTCCTTCCGGGTGAAGAGCCGGGTCAAGGACGTGGGGGTCTACCGCCCCCACCACCGCTGGGTCTTTTCGGGGGGAGCCGCGCTCACGCCCTCCGCCCCCCGCCCGGAACTGGAGCTCCGCGAGGACGAGCCCCCGGGCGGGGGAAGGGACGGGGTATTCTGAAGCGGTGATGGGCGAGAACTCCCTGGCCGAGCTTTTGGACGAGCGCCGGGCCTGGAAGGCGGCGGGGCGGACGGTAGTCCTCACCAACGGCTGCTTCGACCTTCTCCACCCCGGGCACCTTGCTCTCTTGGAAGGGGCGCGGGCGGAGGGGGATGTCCTCGTGGTCGCGATCAACTCCGACCGCTCCCTGCGTGAGATCAAGGGTCCGGGGCGACCCCTGACTCCCGCCGCCGAGCGCGCGGAGATCCTGCTCGCCCTGGAGCCCGTGGACCGGGTGGTGGTCTACGACGAGCCCACCCCGGCGGCGGTCATTCGCGCCCTTCTCCCGGACGTGCTCGTGAAGGGAGCGGACTGGGATCTCACGGACATCGTGGGCCGGGACGTGGTGGAAGCCGCGGGGGGGCGGGTGGTCCGGATCCAGCTGCGGTCGGGCTACTCCACAACCGCGCTCGTCGAGCACATCCAGAACCCGAGACCGTGAGCGGGCTCGGCCCCCTGGAGGCGGCGGAGGGCCTCCGCGAGGCTCGCGCCCGCCTCTCCCGCGACGGGCGGCTTGACCTCTCCGGCCTGACCGGCCCCGCGCGGGGCCTCGTGCCCCTCCTGCTCGCGGGCCCGCCCCTGCTCGTGGTCGTTCCCCGCGAGCGGGAGGTGGAGGAGTTGGCCTCGGACCTGCGCACCCTGGCCGGGGAAGCGGGCCTAGAAGGCGCGGTCCTGCCCTTCCCCGCGCCCGGGCCGCCCATCTTCCGGGGCCTGCCCCGCCACGCGGACGCCTCCCTGCGCCGGGCGGCCGCCCTCCACGCCGGGGGCCGCGGCCGGCTCCTCGCCCTCGTGGCCTCTCCGGCCGGCCTCCTCCGCCCCTCCCTCGCCCGCACCCTCCTGGAGACGCGCATCCTGTCCCTGCGCGCGGGCGACGAGATGACCCCCGAGATCCTGCTCGAGGGGCTGGAGGAGGGGGGCTATGTGCGGGAGGACCCCGTCACCTCCCCCGGCCAGGTCGCCCGGCGCGGCGGCATCCTGGACGTCTTCCCCTCCGATGCCGAGAACCCGGTTCGCATCGAGTTCCTGGGCGACACCGTGGAGAGCCTGCGCCGCTTCGACCCCCAGACCCAACGCACGGTCGGCTCCCTGGAGGAGCTGGTGGCCCTCCCCCTCTCCGACGCCTTCGCCACCCGGTCCGTCACCGCCGCCCTGCGCTCCCTTCTCCCCGAACGCTTTCCCGGCCGGCGCGAGCTGGCCGGCATCCTGGAGAGCCTCGACCGTGGCCTGGTGCCGGACGATCTCGTGGAGCTCCTGCCGCTCGTGCCCGGGGCCACCGTGCCCCCCTGGGAGCACCTGCCCCCGGGCCCGGTGGCGGTGGTGGAGCCCGAAGCCGTGGCCGCGGAGACCCAGTCTTATCTCGAACGCGCCCGCGAGGATCGCGCCCGGCGCGAAGGACTTCTCCTGGAGCCGGAGGAGGCCCTGGTGAGCGCCCAGGCGTTGGCCACCCGGCTCCGCGCCGGCCCTTCCGTGGAGGTCCGCGAGGTCGACCCCGAGGGCCGCGGGCTTCACTTGGCGTGCCGCCCGGCGGCTTCCTACGCGGGGGACATCAGGCGGCTGGCCTCGGACCTGCGGGCGGGGGCCGGCCACACCCTCCTCTTCCTGGGCAACACGGGCCGGGCCGACCGCCTGCGCGACGTCCTCCGGGAGGCGGGCGTCCCCCTGGGAGAAGGCGCGGCGGTGGAGGTTCGGGTGGGCGTGCTCTCCCACGGCTTCGAGCTCACCGAGGCGGGCCTGTCCGTGCTCGCCGACGGCGACATCTTCCCGGAGGAGGTTCACCTCCACCCCCGCGGCCGCCGCGGCGCGCGCAGCTTCGTCTCCGACTTCCGGGACCTCAAGATCGGGGACCTCGTGGTCCACCAGGACCACGGCATCGGCCGCTTCGAGGGCCTGGAGACCCTGGCCGTGGGGGGAGCCAGCCGCGAGTTCATGGTCCTCGTCTACCAGGGCGGGGACAAGCTCAAGGTGCCGGTGGACGCCTTCGACCGCATCCAGAAGTACGCGAGCGCGGAGGGGGCCCGCCCCGTGATCGACCGCCTGGGCAGCGGCAGCTGGGAGAAGGTCAAGACCCGGGTCAAGAAGGCCATGCGAGACATGGCCGCGGAACTGCTGCGGCTCTACGCCCAGCGCAAGGCCCGGCCCGGCCACGCCTTTTCGGGCGAGAGCCCCTGGCAGCGCGAGTTCGAGGAGGCCTTCGAATACGAGGCCACCCCCGACCAGGCGGCGGCCATCACGGACGTGGCCGCGGACATGGCCTCCCCCACCCCCATGGATCGGCTCATCTGCGGGGACGTCGGCTACGGCAAGACCGAGGTGGCCATGCGGGCCTCCATGCGCGCGGTGCTGGACGGAAAGCAGGTCGCGGTGCTCGCCCCCACCACCATCCTCGCCTTCCAGCACTGGAAGACCTTCCGCAAGCGCTTCGCTCCCTTCCCGGTCACGGTGGAGATGGTCTCCCGCTTCCGGTCTCCCAAGGAGATCAAGGCCGTACTCGCCCGCCTCGCCACCGGCGGGCTGGACATCTTGATCGGCACCCACCGCCTCCTCTCCAAGGACGTGGTCTTCCGGGACCTCGGGCTCCTCATCATCGACGAGGAGCAGCGCTTCGGGGTCCAGGCCAAGGAGCGGCTGAAGCACCTCCGGACGAGCGTGGACTGTCTCACCCTATCCGCCACCCCCATCCCCCGGACCCTGCAGATGGGCCTGGCCGGGATCCGGGACATGTCCGTCATCGAGACCCCGCCCAAGGATCGCCTCGCCATCCAGACCTCCATCGTCAAGTTCTCGACCGAGGTGATCACCTCCGCCATCCGTCAGGAGCTCCTTCGCGACGGCCAGGTCTACTTCGTCCACAATCGCGTGGAGTCCATCTACTCCGTGGCCAGCCTCCTCCAGCGCCTGGTGCCGGAGGCCCGCCTGGCCGTGGCCCACGGGCAGTTGCCCGAGCGGGAGCTCGAGAAGTCCATGCTCGCTCTGGTGGAGGGCCGGGCGGACGTGCTCGTGTCGACCACCATCATCGAGAACGGCCTCGACATCCCCCGCGTCAACACCATCATCGTGAACCGAGCCGACCGCTACGGCCTGGCCCAGCTCTACCAGCTTCGGGGCCGGGTGGGCCGCTCCGACCGCCTGGCTCAGGCCTACCTTCTGGTCCCCCCCGACACCGTGCTCTCGGAGATCGCGCGTAAGCGGCTGGCCGCCATCCGGGAGTTCTCGGACCTGGGGGCGGGCTTCCGCATCGCCGCCCTGGACCTCGAGCTCCGGGGGGCGGGCAACCTGCTGGGGGGCGAGCAGAGCGGCCACATCCAGGCGGTGGGTCTCGACCTCTACGTGAAGCTCCTGGAGCAGACGATCCTGGAGCTGAAGGGCGAGGCCCCCCGGGAGGGGCCCCGAGCCGTGCTGAACATCCGGGCCGATCTCCGCCTCCCACCCACCTACGTCCCCGAGGTCCACCAGCGGATGTCGCTCTACAAGAGGATCAGCCAGGTGCGAAGCGCGGCCGAGATCGACGCCCTCCGGAAGGAGATCCGGGACCGCTACGGGCCGCTGCCCGGCGAGGTGGACGGCCTGCTCGCCTATGCGGGCTTGAAGCTGCGCGCGGAGGCCCTGGGCATCACCCAGGTCGACCTTCTGGAGGGCGTTGTCCATGTCCGTTTCGCGCCCGAGACACTCTTGACGCCGGAGGGCCTCCTGGAGGTCGTCCGCTCGCGGCCCGGGGCTACGCCGTCGCCCCAGGGCCTACGGGCGCCGCTCGCGCCCAACGTGGCCCCCCTCGCGGGCCTGGCCGAGATCCTGGGCCGCCTGGAGTCCGCCCTCCCCCGCACGACTCCCCTATAATGCGATCTGGACGGTACTCATGATGGTCTTGCGGCAGCACCTTCCGATCCTCTTCCTCTTGAGCGCACTGGGCTGCGGCAAGTCCCGCGCGGGTGACCCCGTGATCCTGGCCCTCGGCGACCAGGTGGTGAGGCGGAGCGCCTTCGACCAGCACGTCGCGGAGCTGGAGAAGCGGGGCGGGAACCCCCTGGGGGCGGAGGTGAGGGCCGCGCTGCTCGAGACCTTCCTGGAGGAGCGGGTGGTCGTCCTGGAGGCGCGGGCTCGCGGCCTCCTCGGCCCCAAGGCCACCGCGGACGAGGAGCAGCATGCGGTCCATCGGCTCCTGAGCGAGGCGGGGGCCGCGGCGGCGCCGGTGGGCGACGGGGAGGTGGCCGACTACTACCGCCAGCACGCCACCGAGTTCAAGCGTCCGGAGACGGTGACCCTGCGCCAGATCCTGGTCACCACCCCTAACGAAGCCCGCGACGTGCAGCGGCGCCTGTTGAAGCAGCCAAAGAACTTCGAGACCCTGGCCCGGACCACGTCCCGCGGCCCCGAAGCCCCCGAGGGAGGGCTCATGGGAACCTTCGCGCGGGGTCAGCTCCCCCCCGAGCTGGAGACCCCGGCCTTCGCCCTCCCCGTAGGGGGCATGAGCGAGATTGTGGAGACGACCCTCGGGTATCATGTCCTGAGGGTCGAGGCCCGGGAGGCGGCCCACCAAGAGAGCCTCGAGGAGGCCCAGGGGCGCATTCGCGCCCTCCTCTCCCGCCAGAAATCGGACCAGAAGATCCGCCAATTCGTGTCGGAGCTCCTGGCCCAGGCAAAGGTGAATCATGCCGCGGCAGATCGTCCTCCTGGCCCTTCCTAGCCTGCTCCTGGCCGCGCCCGCCCCCGCGGAGATCCTGGAGCGGATCATCGCCAAGGTGAACGGCGAGATCATCACCCAGTCGGAGTTCCAGTCCCGCCAGCTGGCGGCCGCCCAGGCCGCCCACGTGGACCCGGACAAGGTGGGGGCCTTCCTGCGCGAGAACAACGCCAAGATCTTGCAGGAGTCCATCGACGACATGCTCCTCGTCCAGCGGGCGGGGGACGCCGGCCTGCACATGCGCCCCGAGTACGTCAAAGAGGTGATCGACGGGATCAAGAAGGAGAACAATATCGGCTCCGACGAGCAGCTCCAGGCCCAGCTCCGGCGGGAGGGGATGTCGCTCGACGACCTGAAGCGCAACATAGAGCGCTCCATCCTCCGCCGCCAGATCCTCTCCCGGGACCTGGAGTCCAAAACCACCATCACCGACGCCGAGGCCCGCGCCGACTATGAGGCCCACCCGGCCGACTACCGCCGCCCGGCGAGCGTCCGCCTGCAGGAGATCCTGGTCCGCGGGGAGGGGGGCGACGCCCTGACCAAGGCCAAGGACCTGGCGGCGCGGGCCCGGGGGGGAGAGGACTTCGCGGCCCTGGCCAAGCTCAACTCCGCCGCTCCCAGCAGCGCCGCGGGCGGCGACCTCGGGCGGCTCGTGCGGGGGGAGATGAACCCCGAGCTCGAGAAAGCGGCCTTCGCCCTCGGCCCCGGACAGGTGTCGGACCCCATCCCCGCCGGGGACACGTACCGGATCCTCAAGGTCCTCGAGAAAACCGAGGCCAGTGTGGTTTCCTTCGAGGAGGCCAAGGCCGCCATAAAGCAGCGCCTGACCCAGGGGCGCTGGGACCAGGAGTACACCACCTACCTCGAGGGGCTGCGCAAGAAGGCGATCATCGAAGTCAAGGTCCGCGAGGTGCCCCTCCAGCTCACGGGCCCCGTGCCCTCCGGCCCCCTCCTGGGGGGGGCGGCGGGGACGGAGCCGGGGCCGCCCGGGGCCACCCCGGCCCCTCCCGCGCCCGCTCGCCCCGATAGCGAGATCGTCACCTCCCCCCAGGCCGCCCCCGAGCGCGTGGCCCCACCTCCGGTGGAGAAGGCCCCCGAGAAGAAGAAGGAAGAGGAGCCGAAGCCCGCTCCGCCCCCCCATCCGTGAGCGCTCCTCCACGCGGCGCCCACGGCGGCCGCTTCTTCGAGACCGTCTACGCGGTGGTCCGACGGATCCCCCGGGGCCGGGTGGCCACCTACGGGCAGGTGGCGCTCCTGGCCGGCAGTCCCCGCGGCGCCCGGGCGGTGGGCTGGGCCCTGCGGGCCCTGAACCCGCGATCCGAGCGCAGGGTTCCCTGGCATCGGGTGGTGGGGGCGGCGGGGCGCATCTCGCTCCGGGCCGGGCTCGGGCCCCTGCAGCAGCGGCGGCGCCTGCGCGCGGAGGGCGTACGCTTCCGCGCCGGCTGCGTGGATCTCGCTCACCACGGCCTGCGTCCATGAGCGCCCCCGTTCCCCTCCGCCGCTCGCTCCAGGAGGTCAGCCTCCCCGCCCTCCTCCGCCCCCTCGTACGCCAGAAGCGGACGGGGGTGCTCCGCATGACCCGGGGCGCGATCACCAAGACCGTCTACCTCTCGGAGGGCCGGCTCATCTTCGCCACCTCCGCCGACCCCGACGACCGGCTGGGGGAGCGGCTGCTGGTCAAGGGGCTCATCAGCTACCGCAACTACGAGGACTCCGTGCGGGCCCTGCGCGCGGGAAAACGCCAGGGCACGATCCTGGTGGAGAACGGGGCCATCCGCTCGAAGGACCTGATCGCGGGGGTCACCGAGCAGGTCCAGGAGATCATCTACAGCCTCTTCGCCTGGGAAGAGGGCGAGTGCGAGTTCGTGGAGGGGAGCCTGCCCTCCCGCGAGGTCATCGTGCTCCGCATGTCCACGGGGGACCTGATCCTGGAGGGAATCCGCCGCATCCACTCCTGGAGCCGGATTCGTACAGGGGTGGGGGCTCTGGAGCAGAAGTACGCGCTCAGCGACGACGCCACGACCCTGGTCGGCGGCCTCTCCCTTCCCAAGCTGGAGATGAACCTGGTCGCCACCCTGGACGGGCCGGCCACCCTGGAGGAGATTTGCGCCTCCACCCGCCAGAGCGACTTCCTGGTCTGTCGGGCGGTCTGGGGGCTGTGGGCGGCGGGTGTCCTGGACCGCGTCCCCCAGGACGCGGAGGCCCCCCGGGAGAAGATCCGGGAGGACACCAAGCCGCACGCGGAGAAAACGCGGGGGGCGTCGGTGGGTCGGGAGATAGAGCTCTTCAACCAACTCCACCGCCTGCTCTCTGACCTCGTCACCTACGAGCTTCGCGAGCAAGCCCCCGCCTTCCTCGAGAGCGCCCTCGTCCGGGCGCGGGGCGAGCACGAAGCCCTCTTCGGGGGGGTGAACGTGGACCGCAACGGCGAGCTCGACGCGGTTGCCCTCCGCCGGAACATCGTGAGCCGCGAGGTCGCCTCCTATTTGCGGGGGCTCGGCCGGCTTTTCGAGATCGAGCTGAGTCTGATCCGCGAGAGCCTGGGCGCTCGCAAAGCTGGCATTATCGAGGACGGGCTGCGCTCTCTCCGGGAGCAGCAGAAGCAGCGCGAGGGCATCTAGGCCCCCGGCCGCCGACCCCCAGGAGGCTCCTGGTGGTTGGGTCCCTCGCAACATCGGGCGGTGGGAAATCATGTTCGAGGTCGTGCAGAAGCGATTCGAGTCTCCCGACGAGGTACGTGTCTTTGCCAAGGGGCGTCTGGAGATCGTCAAACTGGGCTCCCTGGTTCTGGGACGTGCCCGCTACGAACCCGGCTGGAAATGGTCGCTGCACGTGGGCCCCGAGGTCGGTACCTCAAGGTGCACCGTCGAGCACATCGGCCTGGTCGTTTCCGGCGTGGCCACGGTTGCGTTTGACGATGGGCGCGTGGTCGAACTCCGCGAGGGCTCGCTCTTTCACGTGCCCGCGGTACCCCACGACAGCTGGGTGGTCGGAGACCGCCCCTACGTGTCGCTCCATTTCCTGGGCGCCGATCACTACGCCCGGAAGGCCTAGCTCCCTGGCCACGGGGGGCGCCGCCGGCGGCTCCGGGCGGGAGGCATGGAAGCCGGCGTCCCCTTTCGCAGTCGAGCCGGGGGTTCCCGAGAAGGTGCCCGGCCCGTGAATCGTGGACGAGCCGCTCCTCCCGGGGAGGGACGGCGGGGCGGTCCGTGCCTGTTCGTCAGTGAGCCGGGGCGGCGGGCAGGATGTCGTCGACGATCACTCCGAGAACCGTCTCCGCGATTGCGAGCGGGGTGAGATTGTCGGCCCCCAGCGCCCGCCACTCGGTGGTGGTGACGATCACGAGGTCGAGGGAAGGCACCACGTAGACAAACTGTCCTCCGTAGCCCCAGGCAAAAAACGCCGGCGCCGAGGGTGGGTCGGCTACCCACCAGAGGTAACCGTAGGTCACGCTTCTCTGTGCACCATCCGTGTCCCGCCAAGGGAATTGGGGAGCGGTCGCGGTAGAGATCCAGCCGGCGGGCACGATCTGCTGAGCTCCCGACCGACCCTGCTGGACCATGAGCTGGCCCAGGCGGGCAAGGTCTTGGCCCGTGAGCTGCAGCCCGGAGCCCCCATTCACCGTGCCCCGTTCGAGGCCCTCCCAGACGGCGCTTCGGATGCCGATAGGCTGGAACAGGCGCTGGTCGGCAAGCGTCGCGAGCGGGGTTCCGGTCGCCAACTGGACGATGAGGCCCAGGAGGTGGACCGCCGCCGAGTTGTAGGTGAACGGCCCCGGCGGGCCGGTCTGGGCGCGATCCAGCAAGAACTGGACGTGGTCGGGTGACACGATCCAGAGGTTGTAGTCGTCCCCCTGCTCCTCGTTCCATTGGTAGCCCGAGGTCATGGTGAGTAGCTCCTTGATGGTGACCGCTCGGTCGCCCGGATTCAGCACGTAGGGTGGACCCAGGTAATCGCCGACGGTCGCATCCATCCCCGAGATCTGGGTTGCATCAAGCGCTTGACCCACGAGGAGGGACACCACGCTCTTGGTGACCGACCGTACGTCGAAGCGTGTCTCCGATGTCGCGCCTCCGAAGTACCGCTCGACCACGAGCTTGCCGTGCCTCACCACCAGGAGGCTGCGGAAGCGGGGAATGGAGGCCGCGTTCTCGGTGGCGCGGGCAAGCAAGGAAGGGTCGAGGCCGACCTCTCCCGGCGCGGCAAAGGCCCAGGGCTGGGCCAGGTCGATTGGGCTCGGTGGGGGGCTCGATGTCGGGGTCGAGCTGCCGCAGCCCCACGAAGAAATGACCAGCCCGAGCGCGAGGACCTTTCCTGATATGCTTCCCCCTCGGGAGCCCCCTCGTTCTAGAGTCCTGTTGCTCTGGGTGTCCTTCCGGGACAGGATGGCGGCCTGACCAGGGGCGCCGCGCCGTCGCCCCGAGCCCGCCGGACGTGATCGCGGTTCACCAAGAGCGGGCGCCGGAACCCGTCGGGCTGCCTCGCCGGTCGAGAATGATGAGGAGGTGAGCATGCCGAAGTACGTGATCGAGCGTGAGCTGCCCGGCGCGGGGGCCCTCTCCGCCGAGCAGTTGCAGGGAATTTCCCAAACGTCCTGTGGCGTTCTGCGCAACTTGGGTCCACAGATCCAGTGGCTGCAAAGCTATGTTACCAAGGACAAGATCTACTGTGTCTACATCGCCCCCAACGAGGCGATCGTCCGCGAGCACGCCAAGCAGGGAGGGTTTCCCGCCAATCGCATCTCCGAGGTCAAGACCATAATCGACCCGACCACCGCCGAGTAGAGGGGCGGTTGGAAGAAGCCGGGGAGGGGGCGGGGAGGCGACCCTGGGACTTGGCCCTCCGGGCCTGACTCAGGACCCCGAATGCCAATCCCCCCTTCGGCTGTGCGGACGCTGACGCGAGCGGTCCCGTGGATCCCGCGGAGTGACCGATGAAGCTGGTTTCAGTGAATGTGGGCCGCCCGCGAGACGTCGACTGGGGCGGCCGCCGGGTGCGCACGTCAATATGGAAGGCCCCCGTGACAGGCCGCTTGCACGTGAACCGCCTCAACCTCCAGGGTGACGAACAATCCGACCTCTCCGTCCACGGGGGCCCCGACAAGGCGGTCTACGTCTACCCATCCGAGCATTATGGGTACTGGACCCGGGAGTTGCCGGGGATCGACCTCCCCTGGGGCGCGCTCGGGGAGAACTTCACGACCGAAGGCCTTCTCGAGGACAGTGTGAGGATCGGCGACCGCCTCCGGATAGGCTCCGCGGAGTTCGCGGTCACGCAGCCCCGCATGCCCTGCTACAAGCTCGGGGCGCGTTTTGGCCGCGAGGACATGGTCAAGCGCTTCCTGGCCAGCGGTCGCACGGGCTTCTAC
>DATMML010000104.1 GCA_035570235.1 Vicinamibacteria bacterium
GATGCAGATCCCCGGCATCGGTCTGATCATCGCCACCGCGCTGGTCGGCTTCGTGGGGGATCTGCGCCGCTTCCCCTCCGCCCGTCACTTCGCCAGCTACCTGGGCCTCACCCCACGCGAGTATTCGAGCGGCCTGCGCCAAAGGCTCGGCCGCATCTCCAAACGCGGGGATTCCTACCTGCGCATGCTCATGATCCACGGCGCACGCTCGGTGCTGAGCCGTGCCCGCAGCGTTTCCAACCCGGACCGGCTGCGGACCTGGGCCCTGGCTCTGGAGAAGCGAGCGCACCACAACAAGGCCACCGTGGCGCTCGCCAACAAGATCGCCCGCATCGCCTGGGCCGTCTCGGTAGGGGACACCGACTATCGCTCGGTGCCTGCGCCAGATAAGGTCGCCTGACACTTCGCTTTGAAGAGGGAGAAGCTTGACGACGGCTCGCCACCACTGCGGATGCTGAGATCGAACTTGACGGCTGAACAGGTCGGACCGACGCGCGGACAAGCCGAGAACGACGCTGGCCTTCCAGGCCGCTTTCAACGATTGGCTGCCGTGCGTGCGGATTCCGTCATGGCCCGGAGCCCTCAGGGACTCCAACGTTCAGAGGCCGGAGATACGCTTGTAGTCCGCCCCTTCAGCCGAGCGAGACCAGAAACCAGCACACCCAGAGACAGCCAGCCGGGGAGGAACGCCTAACGACTAACGCTCAGGCTTGACTGGAGGAGTCCAGATACTGGTCGTTCGACAGGCTTTCGCTACCCTATCTCTGGAACGGAAAGCGCACGACAGATCTTTTTAGCCAGGTTGTTCGCGATCTCCGTGTGCCGGGGAATGGCCTCGACCTGTCCAGTTGTCGGGTTGCACCAGAGGGAGTGGCTCGCCCCTTCCCGCTTCAAATAGCACCCGTGCTGCCTGAGGTGGCGCAGCAGGTCGCCGCGCTTCACTTGACGGTGACCGTCTCCCGAATGGCATCTGGCGGAAGCCCACGAAGGCCGTCCTCGCGGCGGTCCTCGAGGATGAGGGAGATCGCGGCCGAGAGGCTGTCGAGGGCCTCCTGCTTGCTCTTGCCCTGCCCATTGGCCCCCGGGATCTCTGGAGAGTAAGCGATAAACCACTCTCCGTCACGCTCGAGGACCGCGGTGAACTCGTTCGCCATGCCCTCCTCCCGCTTCTCTAGTGTGCGCCTTTCCTATGGCGCTGTCGAACACTGGTTAGGCGGGCGAGGAGCGATCGGGGTTATGGTGCTGCCCCGAAGTATGCTTCGGGCTGAGAACAGCCAACTCGGGCAATTCGTGTTGATGCTTGCGAGCTGGATTGCGGGGTCCTTCGCGGGGGGGCTAGTCGCGGCACATCTCCCGAGGGGTCGTGACAAGAAGCAGGGACTCCTCGTTGGACTCGGGCGAAGGGGTGCATTGAGCACCTTCCCCCGGAGGGGTGGAGACTTTAGCCGCCTCCACCCCACCAAGAGGAGTCGCGACTACCAGGTGCAGCCGTAAGCTCCCATGGCGGTCTTCGCCGTGTCGAGCGCCATTTTGCACCCTGTGGCTAGTCCGGCTTTTCCTTGAGGAGTCGCCGCAGCCTGCTTCCAGGCCGCCTTGGTCTGATCCAAGGCCTGACGAACCGTCGCCCGACCCGTCTCCGGCACCTTGCCGTCGATGCAAGCCTGATACTTCTTAATGTAGTCGTCGCACTCCGGGACGCCGATGTCACCCGCCGCGGCGGCAGCGGAGGTGCCAGCGTTCGAGGCTGGGGCGGGCTTCGACTCACCGCCGCCGCAGCCGGCCAGAACGATCGCGCCGACGAACAGCGCGAGACCAGGAAGCTTCTTCATATTCCAGAATTCCTTTCTATTAACAGAGGTGGGGGCGCAGTATATGCCAAAACGAGTAACGCGTAAGGAAGAGCCCCCCGGATCGCGCGCAACGCTCTTGAGGAGAGCCGAGGCGGCCGAGGCTTGTGGGAGAGCGGTCAGGGTGATAACCTTTTTGTTTGTCGGTCACGGGAATTGGCGGCTGGAGCGAGGAGTGGCGCGGTGAAGAGGGAGCTCAGGAAGCAGATCAAGCAGGACGAGCTGGTAAGCGGCTTCGAGCACGGCCTGGCCTGGGTGAAGGCGCATTGGCCCGAAGTGCGGATCACGATTACCGTGCTCGCGGTGGTGGGGGCAGCCGCGGGAGCGCTGGCCTACTTCCAAAGCCACCGCACCCGGGAGGCGGAGCAGGCGTTCGCGGAGGCCTATGAGATCTTCCATACGCCGGTCGCCAAGGATCTGCCCGCGGGTGGGGAGCGGCCGACCGGGCCGACGTTCGGCAGCAAGGAGGAAAAATTCAAGCGGGCGGCTGCGGCCTTCGACGGGGTGGAGCGGCGCTTTGCCACCCTACCCGTGGCGGCTCGGGCGCGTTACTACGGAGCCCTCTGCCGCATGGAGCTGGGCAAGCTCGACGAGGCGGAAAAAGCCCTGAACGAGGCGGTGGCCGGCAAGCACGACCTGGAAGCGGCGCTCGCTCGGCTGGCTCTGGCCGATCTCTACTACCGCCGGGGTGACGTGGGGAAAGCTGTGGACGCCTACCGCCAGTTCGTGTCCGACGTCTCCGTGCCCTTCCCTCGGGACTACGCTCTCATGAGGTTGGGCAGCGTCCTCGAGGAAGCGAGGAAGCTGGCCGAGGCCGCCGCCTCCTACCGGCGGCTGACCGAGGAGTTCCCGACCAGCGCCTACGCCCAGGAAGCCCGCCGCCGCGTCGAGTACCTGCAGACCGTCGTGAAGGGTTGAGCATGAGATGAAAAAGCGGACGGCGTGGATTCTGGTCGCGGGCGTGGCCGCGGTCTCCATTGGGGCCGCGGCGGTAGGGGCGTTGGCCCTGCTGCTCCGAGGGTCGCACGGGCGTTCGCCGTTCGGGGGGGGCGAGAGTTACCTCGCTCTCAACCTCACGGGCGAGGTTCCGGAGATCCCCGCCTCCGAGTTCGGCAACTTCTTCGAGTCCTCCCCTCCCTCGCTGCGGGCGCTGGTGGAGAGCCTGGACCGGGCCGCCACCGATCCCAAGGTCAAGGCCGTGCTGCTGCGGGTGAGCGTCTTGCCTGACTCGGGCTGGGGCAAGGTGCAGGAGCTGCGGGACGCGATCCTGCGCTTCCGGAAGTCGGGCAAGCCTGCCTATGCCCACCTGGAGTTCTGCGGAAACAAGGAGTACTACCTGGCCACCGCCTGCAGCAAGGTCTACGCGGTACCGGGGGCTCTTCTGGACGTGTCCGGGCTGCGCGCGGAGGTGACGTTCCTCCGCAAGACCCTCGACAAGCTAGGGGTGCAAGCACAGTTCGAAGGGGTGGGGAAGTACAAGAACGCCCCCAACCAATTCACGGAGTCCAGCTTCACGGAGCCGCACCGCGAGCAGACGCAGGCCCTGCTGGACGGCCTCTTTGGGCAGTACCTCGCGGCCATTGCCGCGGCGCGGGGGAAGAGCGTAGCCGAGGTCAAAGCGGCCGTGGACGAGGGGCCCTACACGGCGGAGGACGCCCGGGCCGCCGGGTTGGTGGACGAGCTGCTCTACCAGGACGAGGTGGACGCCCGCTTGAAGCCCGCCGAGCGCGTGACCCCCGGCCGCTACGTCCGCTCCGCGCGGGGCTTCGGCTTCGATGGCCGGCCCAAGGTGGCCCTCGTCTATGCGGTGGGGGAGATCGTCAGCGGGGAGAGCCAGGCCAGCGGCCTCGGGGGCGAGTTTGCGGGTTCCGACACCGTCGCCCGGGCCATCCGCCAGGCCCGAACCGATCCCGCCATCCGCGCGATCGTGCTGCGCGTGGACAGCCCGGGCGGTTCCGGCACCGCGTCAGACGTCATCTGGCGCGAGATGGGGCTGGCCCGCAAGGCCAAGCCGGTGGTCGTGTCCATGGGGGATGTTGCCGCCTCCGGTGGGTACTACATTGGGATGGGGGGAGATGCGATCGTGGCCCAGCCCGGCACAATCACGGGCTCGATCGGGGTCTTTGGCGGCAAGTTCAGCCTCCGCGGGCTCTACGACAAGATCGGGGTGACCAAGGAGATCCTGACCCACGGCCGGAATGCCGCGCTCTTCAGCGAATACCGGCCGTGGAACGAGGAGGAGCGGGGCAAGGTGCGGAGTCTGATGGTGTCGTTCTACGAGACCTTCGTGACCAAGGCCGCCCAGGGTCGCCACAAGACTTACGAGGAAGTGGACCGCATTGCCCAGGGGCGGGTCTGGACGGGGGCGGAAGCGCTCAAGGTGGGTTTGGTGGACCACCTCGGCGGCCTGGACGTGGCCCTGGCCGTGGCCAAGGAGAGAGCCAAGCTCGGCAAAGACGAGGACGTGGCTTTGGTCGTGCTGCCCCAGCGCAAGAGCTTCTTCGAGGCCCTTATGGAGCGGCAGGAAGAGAATGTCGCGGAGAAAGTGCTGCCCGCGGACGTGCGCTCGGTCCTGCGCTGGATCTCCAGCCTCAACGGTACCGGGCCCATTGCTCGCCTCCCCTTCGAGTTGAGCGTTCGTTGAGGCGGGGATAGTCGGGAGTACCCGGTAGGGAGGCAAAACGTCTTTCTCGAGGACTCTCGCGCGGTGGGGAAGCCGCCTGGGTGCGTTTCACACCCCAACGGGTGTTCCCAGACTCTAAGAGCCGTGCTCTTGACGCAGGCGAGAGACCCAAGCCCGCTGCGTGGCCTCGTAGGTCTGACCGTAAACGCGGCGGAAGGCTTCGTTCACGTCCCCCGTCTCGCCCATGGCCCGCAAGAGGTCGTTCACTCCCCCCTGTCCCCGCTGTGCCTCTAGGTACTCCATGAACGAGAGGGCGCTCAGGTAGAAGCCGGCCACGCCCTGGATGCGGCCGTCGGCCAGGGCCGTGGCCTGCGCGGGCGTGAGCATGGAGCCCACGCGTTTGCCCTCCATGTACTGGGCCAGGCCCTCGTGGATCGGCGAGGGGGCCACCCCCCGGGATCGGTCGGCGATGAAAGCGTGGGTCAGCTCGTGGATGAGGGTGTTGTCCATGTCGGGGGTGAGGGAGGAGGTGAGCCCCCGGATGGGAATGCGGATCCGCCCGTCCAGATGGTTGTAGGCACCCCCCGACCAGGCGGGGGCCCCGGCGGCGTCGTAGTAGCTTTCCTGTGAAAAGAGGATGACGGGAATGGTGGCGGTGGGCTGGTAGTCGAGGGTCACGGACAGGGTGGCGAAGTGGTGTTCGAGCTGGCGGAGGATCTCCCGTCCCACATCCTCGTGCGCGTCGCCGTCGTAGCGCACGTTGAAGCGGGCCAGCCTTTGCTCGGTCATGCCTCTCTCGTCCGCCATGCCCTTTTGCAGGTAGTCCAGGAGCGAGCGCGCCTGGGCGTCCTCGCGGATCTCGAGCGACGCGCGGAGGGCCTCGGCCGCCTCCCGGTTGCGATCCTGACGCATAAGGGCGTAGCCCAGCTTTCGGAGTCCGTCCGGATCCCGGGGCTTCACCACCAGGAAGTCGCGGGAGGCCCCCTCTGCCCCCGACCAATCGCTCATCTCCAGCAGCACGTCCACCAGGAACGCGCGCGCGTCCGGGCTCTCCGGCCGGGCCGCGATGGCGCGGCGCAGATCGGCCAAGGCCTCTCCGTAGCGCCGGTGGGCGCGCTCTTGACTCGCGATCTTGATGAGCACCATCTCGAGAAGCGCCTTCAGCGGCGCCTCCCCGGGGTTGCGGTTAGAGAGGGATTCCGCGACCTGGATGCGGGCGGCGTCCATCGGCTCCCGGGCCTGTAGTTCCTCTACGAGTTGCTTCGTGGCCAGATAGTCCTCAGGAGAGAGGCCACCCGCCGGGACCTCCGCCACCTGGGGGGGGAGCGGCACGGGCGTTGAGGGTGGGGGGGGGAGGGTGATCGCGGCCGGGAGGGACTCGGGGGGAGCGATGGGCAGGGTGGGGGGGGTGGCCGAGCCCGCGACTCTCCCCGGGGGCGCGGTGGGGCGCCTGAGAAGCCATGCGCCCAGGGCCACGGTCACAGCGAGCGCATAGATCCCGAGGACCAGGGTTCGGGGGCGCGGGGTGGGGGCCTCCCGTGGAGCGGGCGTCGAGGGTTCCCGCACCGGGCCCCGCACGCCCGCGGGCCGTAATTTTGCAAAGACGACGCCGCACCGCGGGCACGCGGGTGCCTGGACGTCGGTCTGGCCGCACCGTGGACACTCCATGCCCAAACGGCCCACCACCACGAGCCTAGCCTATACTAGCAGTTCGCCCGGCGGCGCCGCGGATGCGGAGGAAACGTGCCGATGCAAAGACGTGACACGCGTTCGGAAACGTGATGCGCGGCCACACCTCCCCTTGGACGGGGCCCGGGCGGCGGGCCGACGCCTAGTCGCCGCCCCATGAAGGCGAGCGTCGTCGAAGCCACCGCTCCCTGCCGCGTGGACCTCGCGGGGGGAGCCCTCGATATCTGGCCCCTCTACCTCTTCCATCCGGGAGCGGTCACGCTGAGCGTGGCCATCGACCGCCGAGCCTGGTGCCGGGTGGAGACCGGAGTGGCGGGAGTGCGTCTGGAGTCCAAGGACACCCTGCAGAAGGCCGAGGGAAAGGACGTGGCCGAGCTACTGGGGCACGGCGCGCTTTCGCTCGTGGCTCACATCCTGCGCTCCTTGGGGATCGAGTCGGGAGTGAGGGTCACGACCCAGGCGAAGGTGCCGGCGGGCGCCGGCCTCGGGGGGTCGTCGGCCCTGGCGGTGGCGGTGGCCGGGGCGGCGGCCCGCGCCACGGGCCGGGATCTGACCCCGGCCGATCTTTGGCCGATCCTGCGGGACGCGGAGACGCAGTGCTTCCGCGTCCCGGCCGGGGTCCAGGACTACCTCACGGCCATCCACGGGGGGATCCTGGCCGTGCATCTGGAAACGGGGGCCGTGCGGGCGGAGCGACTGGAAACCGATCCCGGGAAGGTCGAGGAGTCACTGATCCTGGTCGACCCCGGGGTCACACGCTCTCCCGGGATCGACAACTGGAGCCTGCTCAAGGGACAGGGCGAAGGGGACCCGCGGGTGGGGGAGGCCCTGGCGGCAATGGCCTCCGCCGCCCGTCGCCTGCGCCAAGCCCTGGTCTCGGCGTGCTACCAAGAGGTGGGTGCGCTCATGGTGGAGGAGTGGGAGGCCCGAAAGCGGTTGGCACCCGGGGTCTCCACGCCCGAAATCGACCGGATTACGGAAGTGGCCGCGTCGGCCGGAGGCGGGGCCAAAGTCTGCGGGGCGGGCGGGGGGGGGTTGGTGGCTGTGTGGGCGACACCGGGGGAGCGCTCTCCGGGCACCCGCGAGCGGGTCGAGGCGGAGCTGCGCTCGGAGGGCTTCCGTTTCTTCCCCATCCGCGTGGACCTACTCGGCTTGGAACTCGAGTAGGCGGGCGGGGCCAGGATCCCATATAATGGGGGTTTCGGAGAGGGAGCAGGAATGATCCAAGCGACTCAAATGAAGCGCGGGATGTGCATCAAGCATGACAACGACCTCTATCGGGTCGTGGCCACCCAGCACATCACCCCCGGGAACTGGCGCGGGATGGTACAAGCCAAGATCCGCCACCTGAAGAGCGGGTCCATCATCGAGCACCGCTTTCGCTCGGACGACCGCGTGGAGCGGGCCATTCTAGACGAGACGGAGATGGAATTCCTCTACAAAGATGGCGACATGTACCATTTCATGAACAACGAGAGCTTCGAGCAGATGGCCCTCTCCGCGGAGGTTTTGGGGGATGCTGTCCCTTACCTCTTTCCGAATATCAAGCTCAAGATCGAGATGTACGAGGAGCGTCCGGTGGGCATCGAGCTGCCCCTGACCGTGGAGCTGAAGGTGGTGGAGACGGAGCCCGCCATCAAAGGGGCCTCGGTCTCTAACCAGAGCAAGCCGGCGCGGATGGAGACCGGCCTCATGGTGCAGGTGCCCCCCTTCATTGCCGAGGGGGACGTCATCAAGATCGACACCGCCAGCGGCGCCTATATCGAGCGCGCAAAGTAGGGCCGGGTGCCCACCAACCGCCCCGCTCCTGCCGGCTCCGGTTGGGTCGAGGTCATCACCGGCAGCATGTTCAGCGGTAAGAGCGAGGAGCTGATCCGCCGGATCCGTCGGGCCCAGATCGCGCGCCAGAGGGTGCAGATCTTCAAGCCCCAGATCGACGCCCGCTATTCCTCCGACGAGATCGTGAGCCACTCGGACATGAAAATGCCGTCGCAGGTGGTGGCCTCGGCGGCCGAAATCCTGGAGCGGGTCGGGCAGGACACGGAGGTGGTGGGCATCGACGAGGGACAGTTTTTTGACCTCAGCCTGGTCGACGTGGTCAATACCCTCGCCGATCAGGGCCGACGCGTGATCGTGGCCGGGCTAGACCAGGATTACCGGGGCCGGCCCTTCGAGCCAATGCCCCAGCTCCTGGCGGTGGCGGAATACGTGGACAAGACTCTGGCCATCTGCATGCGCTGCGGCGCCCCCGCCAACCGCTCTCAGCGGCTGGTGGCGGCCAGGGACCGGGTGGTGGTGGGGGGATCCGAGCAGTACGAGGCCCGTTGCCGAAAGTGTTTCCAGCCGGGTGCGGATCGTTTCGAACCGTAACGCCTTGCGGCCTTCGCCCGCGGAGCCCGCAGTGGCGCGGAAGCTCGATCATGAGTTTCATCAAGACCTTGGCGACCGACCCCGAGTGCCGGCACGGCGGTTGCAGGCTTCTTTTCGGCTATGACTGCTTCCGAGCCCGTTCCCATCGTCCGCTGTCGCCTGGGGGGCCCCAGCGAGGCTCAGCCATCCTCGCTCCGCTACGTGCCCCTGGTGGAGTTTGGGCTGTGGAAGCACCTGATGGAGACCCGCCACGTCCGGGAGGTGAAGGTGGAATCCGTCTCCATCTGGATCGCCGAAGACGCCGCCCGTTGGAACTCCGGGTTCGTCCCCGAGGACTTGGAGCCCGTGCTGCGCGTCCGTCTGGAGCTCCCGGGGCCACACGGTGTGTCCGTCCCCGTGGAGCGATACTTCCCGGCCGAGACCTATCCCCAGGCCCAGGAGGCACTGCTCCGCCACTTCGAGGATCTCACCTGCCCGAAACGGGTAGTGGCGGTCCCCGGGTATTTCGTGCCTTCCGACGAGCGGACGGTCTCCCCCGCCCTTACCGCCTAGCCACCCCTCCCGCGCAAGCGGCGGTGGGAATCTTGGGTCGCGTGCGCGGCCCGCGACGGCTCCCGGCTTGGGCCTGATCCAGATCGATGGCGCCCAGGGGGAGGGCGGCGGCCAGATCGTGCGCACGGCTCTCGCTCTGGCGGCGGTGACGGGACAGGGGTTTGAGCTGAGCCGTATCCGGGCCGGCCGTCCGCGATCCGGACTGCGGCCTCAGCATCTGGCCGCGGTTCGGGCCGCAGCCTTGATTTGCGCGGCGCGGGTGGGAGGGGCGTTCGATGGCTCCCCCGACCTCCGTTTCGAACCGGGACCGGTGGCGTCGGGCGAGTTCCATTTCGAAATCGGCACCGCGGGGGCCGCGACCCTGGTCCTGCAGACCGTTCTGGGGCCCCTGGCCACCGCCGGGGGGGCGAGTCGGCTGGAGGTCGTGGGCGGGACCCACGTGCCGGCCAGCCCGAGCTTCCACTACCTGGCAAACCATTGGGCGTCGGTGGTGGGGCGGCTCGGGCTGCTCCCCCGCCTGTCCCTGACCCGGGCCGGATTCTATCCGCCGGGGGGAGGCGAGGTGCGGGCGGAAGTGGGGGCCTGGCGTCCGGCCTCTCTCTTTCTCGAAGAGCGGGGAGGACTCGTGTCCGTGCAGGGGACGTCGGGGGCGGGACGGCTCAAGGGAGACGTGGCGCGCCGACAGCGCGACGCGGCGCAGGCCTGGCTCTGGGAGCGGCGGCGGCTGGAGACTACGTGGGAGGTTCTCGACCTCGAAGCGGCGTCTCCGGGGTCGTTCCTGCTTCTGGAAGCTGTCTTCGAGAACGGCCGCGCTGGGTTTGGTCTCTTGGGGGAGCGGGGACTGGGGGCGGAGCTGCTGGGAGAGCGGGGGGCCCGTCGCCTCCTCAAGTTCCTGGATGGGGAGGGAGCGGTGGACGCGCAGCTCGCGGACCAGCTGGCTGTGCCGCTGGCCCTGGCCAGGGGTGGGGGACGCGTGTCCACAGGCGAGGTGACCAGTCACCTCGAGACCGTCGTGTCCGTGCTCTGTCGCTTCGGGATTCCCGCCCGCACCTGGGGACGGCGCGGGGGCCCGGGGGGCCTGGAGGTCGAGCGTTGTTGACCCCCCCTCGCCGGGCGGCTAGCATACACGCGATCGTTCTCTGCTCGTTGCCGATCCTCGGAAGCGCCGGCTGCGGGCTCAAGCCGGTGAGCCTCCCCTCGGTTCCCATTCGGCCGTTGAGGGCGGCGACCCTCGAGGAGGTGGTGGCCGCGTATGACGGGTACTGCAAGGGGATTCAGAGCGTCAGCGCGTCCGGCGACCTGGACGTCCGAGACTACCGGGCGGGCCGGGGGCGGCGCGTCCGCGTGCGCGTGGTCGCGACCCGCGGGGGGCACCTGTACCTCAAGGGATCGGTCGCGGTGATGACCGCCCTGGAGGTGGTGGCGGACGGCGGGCGCTTCTGGTTCCAGCTCCCGGGCAAGAAAACCACGTGGACCGGCCGCAGCGACGTGCCCCCCCGCGTGGACGACGACCAGGCGCCCTACTACGTGCTCCGACCCGCGGACCTGACCAGCGCCCTCCTCTTGGAGCCGCTCGACCCCCGCGCAAGCGATATCCTGGTCCTGGAGGGGGACCGAGAAGCCTTCTCCCTCACCCTTTCCCGTGGGGAGGGGACCAGGGCCGTGGCGCGTCGCCGAATCTGGCTCGAGCGGGAGACCCTGCTCCCCCTCCGAACCCGAACCTACGACGAGCGGGGAGACGTGCTGAACGAAGTGAAGGTCGGGGACTGGGAGGACAAGGCCTTCCATCGGATCGTGGTCTCGCGTCCGGTCCAGGGTTACGAGGCCGCCTTCGCCTTTGAGAAAGTGGAGACGAACGTCTCCATCCCAAACCGGGCCTTCGTGCCGCGCATCCCCGAGGGGTACCAGGTGATCGAGGTGGACGGCCGGTGATACGGAATTCGGGGTCTCCCCGCCGCCCCCGGGCACGATGAACAGCCCCATCTTGAAGACCGAGGATCTCCGCATGATCTTCCGGGCCGGCCACCTGGAGGTTCACGCCCTGCGCGGGGTGGATATCGAGGTCGACCGGGGGGAGTTCGTGTCGATCATGGGTCCCTCCGGCTGCGGTAAGTCGACCCTCCTTCACCTCCTGGGGGGCCTGGCCCGGCCCACCTCGGGGCGCATCTTCGTGGACGGGGTGGAGATGTCGGTGGCGTCCGACACCGAGCGCACCCGTACCCGCCGCGAGAACATCGGCTTCGTGTTCCAGCGCTTCAACCTCCTGCCCACCCTCACCGTCCGCGGAAATCTCGAGATCGCGCGTCAGATCCAGGGCGAGAGACCGCCTCCCCGCGAGCGTCTGATGGAGTTGCTGGAGATGGTGGGGTTGCCCCACAAGGTCCAGATGAAGCCCCTCGAGCTCTCGGCGGGGGAGCAGCAGCGCATCGCCATTGCTCGCGCCCTCGTCAACAGCCCCGCGATCCTGCTCGCCGACGAGCCCACCGGGAACCTCGACTCCGTAAACAGCGGCCTCATTCTCGATCTCTTCAAAGGCCTGAACCGTCGCCTGGGCCAGACCATACTGATGATCACCCACAACCCAGAGGCGGCGGCGGTGACCCACCGCCGGGTGGAAATGAGGGACGGGCGGGTGATCAGCGTCGGGGGCTTCTCCCAGGTCGCCACGGGGGCGGCCACGTGAGCGCCCCCTTCTCGCCCTTGGCCCGGTTGCTCCTCTGGGACTACGACCGGGGTAGCCTCGCTTATGATCTCCTCTGCGGGCTCGTGCTCCTGCTGGTGGTATTGCTCCCCGCCGCCTGGTGGGGGGATCCCATGGCCGGGCCCTGGTGATCCTGAGCCTGGTCGCGCTCGCCCTGGCCGCCACCCCCACCGACGCGGGGGCCGTCCTGCGCTCGCTGGAGGAGGCGGGCCGCGCCCTGCACACGTTGCAGGCCTCCTTCACCGAGACCAAGGTCCTGGTGCTCCTGGACGAGAAGGCGGAGAGCCGGGGCACGGTGTTCCTGCAGGTCCCCGGGCGGTTCCGCTGGAACTACGAGGCGCCCCAGGAGAGCGTGGTCTTGGTCAAGGACGGCCGGTTCGCCCGCTATTTTCCGAAGAGCAAGCAGGTCTTCCGGGGCGAGGCCAAGGGTGAGGCCGATCTCCTGGTGGGCTTCGGCCCGGGGGCGTCGGGGCTGGGCAGGAAGTACGAGGCCACCCTCGTGGGGGAGGAGGGGGTGGGGGAGGTCCGGACCTACGTGCTCGACCTCAAGCCCCGGGCCGGGCAAAGCGGGCTCTTCTCCGCCATCCGGCTCTACGTGGACGAGGCCCGCTTCGTTCCCGTGCAGACCCGACTCACGGAGCCCACGGGGGATTCCACAACCGTGCGCTTCGAGAGAATGCGCATCAACGAGAAGTTGCCCGCAGGGGCCTTCGAGCTTTCCCTGCCCAAGGGCGTGGTCGAGGTAAGGTGAGGGCGTGCCTATGAAACGGGCGTTCCTCGCCCTGCTCCTCCTCGTCGGCCCTGCTCGCGCCCAGGAGCCTCCTCCCTCCGACCCCAACGACGTCGTCAACGCCCTGCTCGGCGGCCTGCTCGGCTTCCGCGACCTGACCGGTCCTGAGCTGCAGAAGGAGGTGGCGGAGGTGGGGGGCGTCCCCTTCCGGTCCGACGTACCCGTGGACTTCATGACCCGGCCCGATCTGGCCCGCTATCTAAAGAGCCTCTTCGACGCCGAATACCCCGAGGCCCGGGCCCGGGTCGATCAGCGGATCCTGGTCGGGCTCGACCTGCTCCCCGCAGACACGGACCTGCGTGCCCTGCGCGCGCGGATTCTGGAGGAGAACATCGCCGGCTTCTACGACGAGCGGCCGGGCAAGAAGCGCCTCTACGCGATCAGCGAGGACCGCCGTTTGACTCCCGCGAACCAGCTGATCCTCTCCCACGAACTGCGGCACGCCCTGCAGGACCAGTATGTGGACGTCCACCACGCCCTACCGGACTCGGTGGGGGACTACGACGACCGGAGGCTGGCCTGGCTGAGCCTGTTGGAGGGAGACGCCACCTGGGTCATGGAGCGCTTCCTGCTGCGCCGACTGCCGGGGGGGGAGGAGGCGGAGGAAGCCCTGGGCTCGCTCACCCTGCCCACGCCGTCGGTGCCGGGGGCGCCGCCGGTGGTCCGGGACCAGCTCGTGCTGCCCTACCTCGTGGGGCGCGATTTCGCTCGCGCCCTCTGGAAGCGGGGGGGCGCGGAGGCATTGAGAGAGGCCTGGCGACATCCTCCCGAGTCCACGGAACAGGTCCTGCACCCGGAGAAGTACTTCTCCCACGAGTCGCCCCGCCCCGTGGAAGCGTCCTACGTGGCCCCGGGGGGGAAGCTCTTGGGGGAGGGCGTGCTCGGCGAGCTGCTGACGCGCACCCTTCTGGGGGAGGGCGAGGAGGCAAACGCGGCCGGCTGGGGCGGGGACCACTACCGGGCCTGGGACCTGGGGGGACGCACGCTGCTCGTCTGGCGGTCCGTGTGGGACAGCGGGGAGGCGGCCCGAGCCTTCCTGACCGCCGCGCGGGCGCGCTTCGAGCGCACCCGCGGCGCTCCCGCGAGGGAAGAGGGCTACGCCGTCTATGGGGGTGGGCCTTGGAGGTTTGCCATCGGCGAGCGAGGGGGGGGCGTCCTTCTCGTCTCCTCGGATGATCCCAAGGCCCTCCGCGAGGCCCTGCACGTAATGGCCGCCGCACCTTGACAAGTCGGCCGCGTGGCACCGATAATCGCCGCGCTCGCACAAGGTACCAGGACTAGGCGATCTCAGGCGGAAGGCCTGCGGACGCCGCCAAGGAGGAATGATGGCCTCGCCCACCCCCGGTCAAACGAACCTCGGAGTCTCCCCCAATGTCGGCGGTCTGCTCTGCTACGTGCCGTGCTGCATCGGTCTGATCTTTTCGGTCGTGGCCGCGATCGTCGAGAAGCAGAGCAAGTTCGTGCGCTTCCATGCCTTCCAGAGCCTGCTTTTTCACGCCGCCGCGGTCGTCATCAGCCTGGGTGTCACGATTCTGCAGATCCTCCTGGCCGTGGTCCACTTGGGCGTGCTCGGGCTCCTGCTCACCCTTCTCCGGCTGCTCGTGGGCGTGGGTTTCCTCGGTATCGCCATCTTCCTCATGGTCAAGGCCAACGGGGGCGAGGAGTTCGAGCTGCCCGTGATTGGCGAGATGGCCAAGAAGTGGGCCTAGACGCCTAGGCCCCGCGAGGGCCCTTGTGCGGAACCGAGAGGCGGGCGTCTTGTGCGCGGCGGAGCCTCTGCTCGGGCTAGCCTAGGGCTTGCTCGACCAGGACGCGGCCGGTCCCTTCCAGGCGGATCAAGTGGCCGGCCGGGCTCCCCGGGGGCAGCATGATCTCGTAGATCTGCCGGTCCTCCACGACCTTGGGCGTGAGGTCACCGCTCCAGGTGATGACCGAGCTGGCGGGCACGGATACGGGCAGGCCGGCGGTCACGGCTATGGTCAGGGGCTTGCTGGCCACGGACAAAGCCACCATGCCCCGCCCCTCCAGGGCCAGGAATTCGAGGGCCGGCCGCCCTTCGACGAGGGGAATGTAGCGGGGGGTGAGCCCCTCTTCGCAGGCCAGAAGGTGGCCGGGCTCCACGTAGATCGTCTCGTCCTGCACCTGCATGAACGTGACGTCGCGCTCCTTGTCGGTGAGGATCACCTTGCCGGTGCCGGTGATGATGACGAGGGTGGGCAGGCCTCCCGGTCGCTTGTCCTTCACCCAGAAGGTCAGGTTGCCGCTGTAGGAGTAAATTGTGCCCTGCTTGATGTACACCTTGCCCGAGAAGTCGATCTCCATAAGGTTGTTCTCGAGGAAGCGGAAGATCTCCGGGCGGCGCAGGAGGGGGGCCGTCTTCTCGGCCGCCTCTCTCTCCCGCTCGGGGAAGGAGATCACGTCGGGAAAGCGCTTGGGGGGCAGGGTGTCCTCGTGGAATTGCTCGCGCAGGCGGAAGCGCGCGGTGTCGGTGAGGACGGGCTTGGGTGCGCCTTCCGCCATGAGGAACTCGCTCAAGGGCTGTAGGGTCTTGTCGGGCACGAACGCGGGCTCCGCCCGCTCGGCCGCGCGCCGACGGAGCGACTCCTGGACCTCTCCCTTGGGCAGCTCCGCGGTGTCGTCCTTCTTCTTTTTCCGCGGGGGGGCGCCCGGCTGGGGTGGGCGGTCCTGGCGGGCGGCCATCTTGTCCTCCACCCGCCGCACCATGATGTTGGCCCCGGCCTGCCGGTACTGGTAGATGGCGTCCTTGTAGCGGTGGAGGCGCTCGTAGATGGAGCCCAGGTAGAAGTTGATCTTGGGGTTCTCCTTGGTCAGCTCCAGGGCCTTGAGGAAGGCGGACTCCGCGTCCTCCAGCCGGCTCAGCTTGAAGTAGATGAGCCCCAGGTTGTAAAAGAGGGTGTGGGCCTCGGGGCTCTCCGCCACTAGCTTGCGGTAGACCTCTTCCGCCTTCTCGAACTTGTCTTGCCGGAAGTAGACGAGGCCCAGCAGGTTCAGCACCTTCTGGTCCCGCGGGCGCATGAGGTAGGCCTCTTCCAGCTCCCGCTCCGCATCCTCGAACCGCCTCCCCTCGTAGAGCTCCTTCCCCTTGTTGAAGTGGGTCAGGAACAGGCCCTGGTCGAAGGGTCCCCGGGGAATCGCGTCGCGCATGCCGTTTAGTCCAGGGCCCGGATCATGGTGTAGAGGACGCCCTCCGAAGGGGGGGTCTGGGCCACGTGCAACGACCCCTTTTCGTCCTTCCACTTGTAATAGATGCGGGGGCGGGCGGGGACGAGCTTGGTCGGCTTGCTGCTCCGGGCGGCCGCCCGCACGGGGGCGAAGAAGGCGGCGCGCGTCTCCGCCGGGCCCCCGAAACCCAGGAGCGACTGGATTCTCTCCACGTAGGTGCGGGTCTCCCGATAGGGAGGGATCCCCTTGAAGCGGGCCACCGCGTTCTCCCCCGCGTTGTAGGCGGCGAGGGCGAGAGCGACATCCCCCTGGAAGAGGTCCAGCAGGAGGCGCAGGTACTGCACCCCCGCGAAGATGTTCTGGCGGGCGTCGAAGGCGTCGGCCACCCCGAAGCGGCGGGCCGTCACGGGCATGAGCTGCATCAGGCCCCGGGCCCCCTTGGAGGAGACGGCGAGCTGGTCAAACTCGGACTCCACCGCAATCACCGCCCGCACGAGGTCGGTGCTGACGCTGTGGAGGCTGGCCGCGGCCTCGATGTGGTGGTCGAACTCGCCGTGGTACACCCCCTGGAATCCCCGGGAGTGGATGAGCGTCCCCTTGCCGGGATAGGTGAGGCGGAAGTCGCCCGCGTCGGGGATGTTGGTGGCCTCGACCACGCCGTTGCCGTTCAGGCGCGTGTAGATCTGGGCCCGGGCGGGGGTCCCGGCGGCGACGAGGACGACGAGGAAGCTGGCCGCGCGCGCCCTAGACACCGACGCCCTCCAGCATCCCCCGCAGGACCTCGGCCGCCCTCTTCCGGAAGCTGTCCACCTCGCCGGGGGCCACGCCGCCGCCCTCGGCGCGGTCGGGACGGCCGCCACCTTTCAGGCCCAGGCGCTTCATGATGTCCGGGGCCTTCACGCGGTCCTTCAGGGAGTCGGAGACGGCGGTGATGACGTGGACGCCGTCGTCGCCCACGGAGGTCGAGAGCAGAACGAAGGGCCGCCCTTGGTTACGGTTCCGGAAGTCGTCGACCACGCCCGCGTGGGCCTTGCGATCCAGCCCCTCGAACCGGGGCGTCCAGACCTGGACCCCGCCCACCTCCTGGAGGTCCGCGCGGGTGGCGTCCCCGGTGCCGGTGGCCAGCTTCAGCCGCAGGCCCTGGATCTCGCGCTCCTTGGCCTTGAGCTGCTCGCGCAGCCGGGCGTACTCATCGACCAGGGCGCGGCGGTCGGTCTTGGCCGTCGCCTCCAGCTCCTCCAGGATGCCCTGGTCCTCCTGGGCCCGGTGCAGCGCGGCCTCGCCGGTTAAGGCCTCCACCCGCCGCGTGCCCGCGGAGATGCCCTGTTCGGCGCTGAGGAGGAAGAGGCCTATCTCGCCCGTCTGCTGCACGTGGGTCCCCCCGCAGAACTCCTTGGAGAAGCCGGGCACCTCCACCACCCGCACGCGCTCCCCGTACTTGTCGCCGAAGAAGGCCAGGGCCCCGTAAGCCAGGGCCTCCTCTCTGCCCATGACCTTGGTCAGCAGGGCGGTGCCCTTCAGAATCTCGCCGTTCACGCGGTTCTCGATGTGCCGGAGCTCGCGTGGGCCTAGGCCCGTGTAGTGGCTGAAATCGAAGCGCAGCCGGTCGGGCGTGACCAGGCTGCCCGCCTGCTTCACGTGCGGCCCCAGCGTCTCCCGCAGGGCAGCGTGCAGGAGATGGGTGCCGGTGTGGTTCCGCATGGCCCCCGCGCGGAAGTGCGGGTGCACCTGTGCGCGCACCGTCATCCCCCGCTCGAAGCCCCCCGCCGTCACCTTTACGTGGTGGACGTAGAGGCCGGGCACGGGCATCGTGCAGTCGGTCACCTCCGCCGCCGATCCGTCGGAGGCGATCACCCCGTGGTCTCCCACCTGGCCGCCCCCCGCCGCGTAGAACGGCGTCCAGTCGAGGACGATCTGGCCCTCCCGGCCCTGGTCCAGGCGGCGGGCCAGCCGCCCGTCGGTGAGGACGGCCAGGACCCGTGCGTCCTCCACCACCAGCGAGTCGTAGCCCCGGAACTTGGTCTTGCCCTCCTCGAGAAGGCCCAGATAGACGGGGTCGCCCGTGACCGCGCCCATCTTGCTGGACTGCCGCGCCCGCTCCTGCTGCGCCAGAAGCTCGGTCTCGAAGCCCGCCATGTCCACGGCCAAGCCCCGCTCCCGGGCCAGCTCCTCGGTGAAGTCCGGAGGAAGGCCGTAGGTGTCGTAGAGGCGGAAGGCCTCGACGCCGGGGAGGGTGCCCCCCGGGGGCAGCTTCTCAGCGATCTGCTCGAAGACCACCAGGGCCTGCTTCAAGGTGATTCCGAAGCGCTCCTCCTCCACCTGCACCAGCCGCTTTACGGTCGGAGCCTGGGTGGGCAGCTCCGGGTAGGCCGCGGACATGCGCCCGACCACCGCGTCCACCAGATCGTGCAGGAAGGGGGTCTCGATCCCGAGCTTCTTGCCGTGGCGCATGCCCCGCCGCATGATCTTGCGCAGGACGTAGCCGCGCCCCTCGTTGCCGGGCATCACCCCGTCTGCGATCAGGAAGGTGGTGGCCCGCAGATGGTCGGCCACCACGCGCATGGAGACGTCGTCGCCGGCATCGTTCCCGTAGGTCTTGCCGCTTCGGCTTCCGATCGCGGCCAGAAGGGGCGTGAAAAGGTCGGAGTCGTAGTTCGAGAGCTTCTCCTGCACGACGGCAGCGATGCGCTCGAGGCCCATGCCCGTGTCGACGCAGGGGGCGGGAAGGGGGTCGAGGCGGCCCGAGGCGTCGCGGTCGTACTGCATGAAAACCAGGTTCCAGATCTCGAGCCAGCGGTCGCACTCGCACTCGACCCCCAGGCAGCGGCGGCCCGTCGCCTCCTCGGGGCAGGGGAGGGTCGAGCCCTGGAAGAAGTGGATCTCCGAGCAGGGCCCGCAGGGTCCGGTGTCGCCCATGGCCCAGAAGTTGTCCTTCATGCCCAGCTCGAGAATCCGATCCTCGGGCACGTGGCCGGCCCAGAACCGGTGGGCTTCCCCGTCGCGGGGGACGCCTTCCGCGCCCCGGAAGATCGTGACCTTGAGGCGGTCCCGAGGCAGGCCCAGGTCGCGGGTCAGGAACTCCCAGGCGTACGCGATGGCCTCCTCCTTGAAGTAGTCGCCGAAGGAGAAGTTCCCCAACATCTCGAAGAAGGTGTGGTGGCGGGCGGTCCGCCCCACGTTCTCGAGATCGTTGTGCTTGCCTCCCGCGCGAACGCATTTCTGGGCGGAGGTGGCACGGGTGTAGTCCCGCTTCTCCTTGCCCAGGAACACGTCCTTGAACTGGTTCATGCCCGCGTTGGCGAAGAGGAGGGTGGGGTCGTGGGCGGGGACGAGCGGCGAACTAGCGACGACCCGGTGCCCGCGGTCGGCAAAGTAGGCGAGGAATGCGCTCCGGATCTCGTCGGCGGTCTTCATTCCCTTCGCGTAACCTCGTCTTCCATCGCCACTGGGTCCAGCCCTTCCAGGGCATCCCGGAAACGCGGCCACATCGCCCGCAGCCGCTCATGCACGAGCCCGGCCGGAAAGCCCCGTCGCACCAGGAAGAGCCACAGACCCCGCAGCCGCTTCTCCGGCTCCTCCCGGCCCCGCTGCCGCCAGTACCGCCGGGCCACGGCCTCAAGCGTCCCCGCCTCCGAGACCTCGGTGAGCGCCTCCTGGAGCCCCCTCTCCACGACGGCGGGGGCTACGCCCCGCTCGCGAAGGCTGTGCCGGACCCGATGGCGCCCCTGCCCCCGGTCCGCCATGCGGCTGCGCGCGAAGCGGGCCGCGAAAGCGGCGTCGTCCAGGAAACGCTCGGCCCGCAGCCGCCGCACCGCCCCCTCCACTTCCGTCTCGGGATAATCCAGCCGGAGGAGAGCCCGCCTCAGCTCGTTCTCGCTGTGGTCCCGTCGTGCGAGACGGCGGAGGGCGCGCTGGTAGGCGGTGGGCGCGCTCTCCTGGACCTTTTTCCTGGCCATCACCGGACCTCACCGCTGCCCCGCGCCGTCGAGACGGAGAGGCGCCGGGCGCCTATTCCATGTCGAACGACTGCATGGTCTTTTCCATCTCCTCCGCCGCGATGTCGGAGCTGGACTGGATCCCCTGGATCTTCAGCTTGAACTCGTCCGGGTTGCTGGCCCGACGCAGAGCCTCGTCGTAGGTGATGAGGTCCTTCTTGTAGAGCGAGAAGATCGACTGGTCGAAGGTCTGCATCCCGTACTGCGACACCCCGGCCGCGATGGCTTCGTGGATGAGCTTGGTCTTGTCCTTGTTGATGATGCAGTCGCGGATGAAGGGGGTGGTGATCATGACCTCCACCGCGGGAACGCGGCCGTGGCCGTCCGCTCGGGGGATCAGGCGCATGGACATGACGGCCTTCAACACCCCCGACAGCTGGAGCCGAATCTGCTTCTGCTGGTGGGGGGGGAAGACGGAGATTATGCGGTTGATGGTCTCGGTGGCGTCCAGGGTGTGGAGGGTGGAGAGCACCAGGTGTCCGGTCTCGGCCGCGGTGATGGCGGTCTCGATGGTCTCGTAGTCGCGCATCTCACCGACCAGGATCACATCCGGGTCCTGGCGCAGGGCGCTCCGGAGGGCGGCCGCGAAGCTGCGGGTGTCGACCTCCACTTCCCGCTGGTTCACGATCGACTTCTTGTCCCGGTGCAAGAACTCGATCGGGTCCTCGATGGTAATGACGTGCTCGGTGCGCTGGGAGTTGATGTAGTCGATCATGGCCGCGAGCGAGGTGGACTTGCCGGAGCCCGTGGTCCCGGTGCAGAGAATGAGGCCTCTCTGCTCCTGGGCGATCTTCTCCATCACCACGGGTAGCCCCAGCTCCCGGACGGTCATGATCTTCACGGGGATGACGCGCAGGACCAGCCCGACCGTGCCCCGCTGCTGGAAGACGTTGCAGCGGAAGCGGCCCAGGCCGGGCACGGAGTAGGCGATGTC
This sequence comes from Vicinamibacteria bacterium, assembly GCA_035570235.1. Lineage (NCBI taxonomy): Bacteria > Pseudomonadati > Acidobacteriota > Vicinamibacteria > Vicinamibacteria bacterium. Next base: position 20,685 of record DATMML010000104.1, read on the forward strand.
GATCTCCAGGTTGTCCTTGAACTTCTGCTTCTGTCGGTTGCTCATGATGGAGAACGCCATGGCGATGGTGTCCTCCTGCATGAGCCGCTTGGTCTCCACGAGCGGGATCAACTCCCCGTTGATGCGCAGCACGGGGTGGGACCCCACCTTGAGGTGAAGGTCGGAAGCCTTCCGCTCCGACGCCATCTTCAACAGGTCGTTGATGTGCATGACCCCTCTCCCACCCCGGAGACCCGCTCCGGTCTCGGGCTAGCCCGCGCTCCTCTTCCGGGCCGGCAGAGCACCCGCCGGACGGACCTCTCGCACGAAGGTCAGCCAGCCGAACTCGTCGGGTACCCGGCACTCGATCACGTCGAAGAAGGCGCGCTGCAAGGCCTCCGTGATGGGGCCCCGCGCCCCCTTGCCGATCACGATCTTGTCCACCGAGCGGATGGGTGTGATCTCGGCCGCGGTGCCCGTGAAGAAGACCTCGTCCGCTATGTAGAGCAGCTCTCGGGGCATGCGCTCCTCGGCCACCGGGATCCCCTGCCGCCGGGCCAGGGTCAGGATGCTGTCGCGGGTGATCCCGGGCAGGACCGAGGAGACGAGGGGGGGCGTGATGAGGGTCCCCTTGCGGACGACGAAGATGTTCTCCCCGCTCCCCTCGGAAACGTGACCCTCGGTGTCGAGCGCGATGCCCTCCGCGTAGCCGTCCTTGATGGCCTCCATCTTGATCAGCTGGGAGTTCATGTAGTTGGCCGAGGTCTTGGCCATGACGGGGAGGGTGTTGGGGGCGATGCGGGTCCAGGAGCTGACCCGGGCGTCCACCCCCTTCTCGAGGGCTTCCGTGCCGAGGTACTTCCCCCAGTCCCAGACCATGATGGCCACGTCCACCGGGCAGGGCAGAGGATTCACGCCCAGCTGCCCGGGGCCCCGGTAGACGAGGGGGCGGATGTAGCAGGCGTCCATCCCGTTCGCGCTAACGGTCTCGAGCACGGCCCGGTTCATCTCCGCCGGGGAGTAGGGGATATCCATGCGATAGATCTTGGCCGAGTTGTAGAGGCGCTCGGTATGCGCATCCAGCCGGAAAACGCCCGGGCCCTCGGGGGTGGCGTAGCAGCGCAGCCCCTCGAAGACCGCGGAGCCGTAGTGGAAGACGTGGGCGGAGACGTGGATGCGGGCGTCGTCCCAGGGGACGAGCTTCCCGTTCATCCAGATCTTCTCCGACATCGGGACGGGCATGAGCGCGCTTCCTCCTCGCGTTTCTTGTCCATCGCCGGCAGGCCGGGGTTGCGCTCCCGGCCGGCCCGCGGTCCGAGCCACCCGATGGGCAGATTCTAGCCCCCCCCTGTCCGCCTGTCAATGACCGGCGATTGGGAAGTCTCTGAGAGATGGAGGGTTAGGAGCGAGGCGAGCGCGGCACCCTCATTGCTTCTCGCCGCAAAACGGACACGTATCGGAGCGGGCGTGCAGGGGTTTTCGACAGTTCCAGCAGAAGCCCTTCTTGGGTACCTCGCGTGCTTTCAGGCGCTTACGGATATCCTCCAGCTCCGTGGCGTTGTGATCGATGTCGGCGGCCGTGGCCAGGTCCTCGAGCAGCTCCGAGGCCCGCTGGTAGCGCTCCTTGAGCTCGGGGGCCAGGGCTTTCATCACGATGTCGGAGATCTCCCGCGGGACCTGGGTGTTGCGGACCTTGGGCGGAGTGCAGCGACCCTGGGCCACCATGCGCTCGATCTGGGCGGGGTTGGTGCTGAAGTAGGGCAGGGTGCCCGTGAGCATCTGGTAGAGGATCACTCCCACCGAGTAGATGTCGGAGGCGAGCACGGCCCGCCCCTGGAATTGCTCGGGGGCCATGTAGGGAGGGCTACCGATCACGGTGGTGGCGTGTGACTTCTCCAGGAAGCGAGAGGTCCCGAAGTCCGCCACCTTCAGCAGCCCGCTCTCCGAGATGAGGACGTTGGCGGGGCGCAGGTCCCGGTGCAGGATCTGCGCATCGTGGGCATGCTCGACGCCCCTCAGGATCTGAACCGAGTAGTTGAGGGCGCGCGGCAGGTCGAGCGACTTCTCACGATCGAGCACCGCCTCCAGGCTCTCGCCTTTGATGTATTCCATCACGATGAAGAACATGCCCTCCACGCGCTCGGCGGTGAGGATGCCGACGATGTTCTGGTGATCGAGGGCGGCGAGAAGCCGCGGTTCCTGGAGCAGGTCGTCGAAGTCCCCGCTCTGCCGGTGGGGGACCTTGATCGCCACTCTCTTGTCGATCCAGAGATCTTTGGCCAGGAATACGGTCCCGAAACCGCCGGAGCCCAGGTTGGAGAGGATCTGGTACTTGCCGACGGTCTGTCCCAAGAGGAACATGAAGTGCCGCGAGTATAGCATCCCGCATGCGAAGGAGGCGCAGCGGAATGCGTCCGGGCGGCGTGCTCGAGAGCACGGGCGTAGGGCCGAACCCGCTCATCCGAGCGGGGAGAGGAGCGCGCCCGCCAGGGTGCTCTCGCTCTTGCGCGCGCTCACCCGCAGGTGTGGGGCGCGAACACGGGCCCCGATCCCCCGGGAGCAGGCTAAGAAAGGAGATCGCCCCAGAGAACCTGGGCCACCACCAGCGCGGCGAGAGCGGCCGTCTCCGCGCGCAGGATCCGCGGCCCCAACCCCACGGGCGTGAAGCCCGCGGCGAGCAGGCGGGTGACCTCGCTCGGCTCCCAGCCGCCCGCGGGACCGATCAAGAGAAGGACGGCGTCCGGGCGCGGGGTCACCACGGCCAGGGATTGCTGGCCGGGCGTCTCCAGCAGCACGACCCGGGGCCCTGGAAACGGGGTCTCGATCAGTGCCTCCAGGGTCGTGGTGGGAGCGATGCGGGGCACGACGGCCCGACCGCACTGCTCCGCGGCCCCGCTCGCCACCTTGTTCCAGCGCTCGTCGCGCGAGCCGCTCAGCGCGGGCCGGGCCACCGCCTCCGTGCGGGCCGTGATCACGGGCCAGACCTCCGCCACCCCGAGCTCGGTGGCCTTCTGGACGACCAGCTCCATCCGCTCGCCGGGGAGGGGCGACAGCGCGACCACCAGGCGAAGGGAGGACTCCGGGGAGGGAGCCACCCGCGCCCCCAGCCGGGCCTGCACGCCCTGCCGCGCGACCACGTCCAGGGTGGCCTCGAACTCCTGCCCGACACCATCGAAGACACGAACCGCCGCCCCCGCCCGCAAGCGGAGGACCTGGCGCGCATGGTGGGCGGCGTGCTCGGGGAGAAAGACGCGCGCACCGGGCGCCGCTCGCGGGACATGGAAGCGGGGGATCCTCACGGTTCACCCCGGACGACGAGCGCGGCCCATTCACCGTCCCGCCTCCGCTCCACCCGCCCCCGGCCGGCGTAAGCCCGGGCCAGGGCGCCCGCGTCTTTCCCGAGCATCCCGGAGAGCACGAGCGCGCCGCCCGCGGCCCGGAGGCGCGTGATCTCGTCCCGACGTTCGCGCAGGAGGGCGGCCGTGAGGTTGGCGAGAACCGTATCGAACGCTCCCGCCCGGAGGGAGGACCCGCCGTCGGCGCGCAGCAGGCGCAGCTCGACCTGGTTCAAGCGCGCGTGGAGACGCGCGGCCTCGAGGGCCAGGGGGTCGAGGTCGAGCGCGGTCACCGACCGAGCGCCTAGCTTGACCGCCGCCACCGCCAGGAGGCCGGAGCCCGTCCCGAGGTCGAGCACGCGACCGAGGGGGCCCTCCGCGGCCCGCGACTCCAGCGCGGCCAGGCAGAGGCGGGTGGTCTCGTGGGTGCCGGTACCGAAGGCGGCGCCGGGATCCACGATCAGGAGATCGCTCCCGGGTTCCCCGGGCGCCCAGGAGGGGGCGATGCGGAAACGGCCGACCCGGAAAGGCCGGAAGCCCTCCCGGAAGCGGGCCACCCAGTCCACCTCCGGGACCGCAGCCGCTTCCAGGCGGGCCCCGGGGAGGGGGGCGAGCGCCGCGGCCACGTCGCGATCCTGCGGCCCCTCCGCGAAGTAGGCGAGGAGCACGACCCTCTTGGCTTTCCCCGGGGTGACCTGGATACCGGCCGTGCCCAGGTCCCAGAGCAGGGCCGTCGCCCGCTCCTCATCCTGCCGCCGCACATCGAGCCGGAACGCCTTCAGGAATGCCCCAGGATGTCCTTCATGCGGTCGAATAGGGACCGGTCCCGGTCCTTGAGGTCGGGCACGGGCAAGGTTTTGGCGATCTGCTCGAAGAGCTTGCGGTGCTCGGGGGTGAGGCGGGTGGGCACCACCACGCGGACGAGCACGTGCAGATCCCCCCGTCCCTTCCCACCCAGGTGGGGAATGCCCTGTCCTTTGACCCTCAAGACCGTGCCCGGCTGGGTTCCCTCGTGAAGGTTGACCTTGACCTTCCCGCCGTCCAGGGTCGGCAGCTCCAGGGTCGCGCCCAGGGTGGCCTGGGTCAGGCTCACCGGGATCTCGCAGAAGAGGCTGTTGCCGTCGCGCTTGAAGAAGGCGTGGTCCTGGACTCGCAGGACCACGAAGAGGTCGCCGGGCGGCGCCCCCACCGTGCCCGGTTCCCCCTCCCCGGAGATGCGGAGTTGGCTGCCGGTGTCGACGCCGGGCGGGATCTTGATCTGCAGCTTGCGCTCGATGGGGACCTGTCCCTGTCCGTCGCATTGCTTGCACTGGCTGGCCACGATCTTCCCCGTGCCCCGGCAGCGGCTGCAGGTGCGGGCCACGCTGAAGAACCCCTGCTGGAACGTGACCTGGCCCGCCCCCGAGCAGGTGGGGCAGGTGGTGGGCTTGGTGCCGGGGGCCGCCCCGCTACCCCCGCAGGCGGAGCAGGTGTCGGATCGGGGGATCTGGATGTGGGTCTCCGTTCCGAAGGCCGCCTCCTCGAAGGAGATCTCAAGGTTGTAGCGGAGGTCGGCCCCCCGCCGGGGGCCGCCCCGCCGGCGGCCGAAGACGTCGGCAAAGCCGAAGAAGTCGCCTAGGATGTCGCTGAAGTCCGCGAAGACGGAGGGGTCGAAGCCCGCTCCCCCCGCGCCGCCCAGCCCGGCGTGACCGTAGGTGTCGTAGCGCTGCCGCTTGTCGGCATCTCCGAGGACGCTGTAGGCCTCGGCCGCTTCCTTGAAGCGCTCCTCCGCCCCTCGGTCCCCCGGGTTTCGGTCGGGATGGAACTTGAGGGCCAGTTTGCGGTAGGCGGACTTGACCTCCTGCTCGGAGGCGTTGCGGGGCACTCCGAGGACCTCGTAGTAGTCACGGTTGGAAGTGGGGGCCATGACGGGCTATTCCGGGGGCCGGGCCTCTGCGGGGGTCGTGGACTGCGCCCCCGTCACGGCCGGAGCATCGCCTGCCCGATGAGGGTGGCGGCCTTCTCCATCTCCACGAGCCGCGCCTTCAGCTCGTCCAGGTCCCCTTCGCGGGCTTTCTTGGCCCGCTCCATCGCGGCCAGGATGCGCTCCTGCTCGTCGGGGGTCAGTTTGCCCTCCAGGGCCTGGACGGAGCGCATGGTGTTGGCGACCAGGCCCTCCAGCTGGCGGACCACCGCCTCCTGGTCCTTCTTGGACCGCTCCACCAGCTCGCGGGCCCGCGTCTCGTTCACGAGCCGGCTGACCTCCGACTGGCTGAGACCGCCGGAGGGATGAATGACCATGGACTGGCTGCGGCCGGTGGCCTGGTCCTGGGCGGAGACGGAGACGATGCCGTTCACATCGATCTCGAAGGAGACCTCGATCTGGGGGACGCCCTTGGGAGCGGGGGGGATGCTGGTCAGCTCGAACTTGGCCAGGCTCTTGTTGTAGGCCGCCATGTCGCTCTCGCCCTGCAGGACGTGCACCTCGACCCGGGTCTGGTTGTCGGCCACGGTCGTGAAGACCCGGCTCTTGCGCGTGGGGATGGTGCTGTTGCGCTCGATCAAGGGCGTGAAGGTACCGTCCTTGGTCTCGATGCCCAGGGTGTGGGGGGTGACGTCGAGCAGGACCAGGTCCTTCACCTCGCCCTGGATGATCCCGGTCTGGATGGCCGCCCCCATGGCGATTCCTTCGTCGGGGTTCACGGCCCGGTTGGGCTCCTTCCCGAACACCTTGCGCACCACGTCCGAGACCTTGGGGGCTCGGGTCTGGCCCCCCACCAGCAGCACCTCGTCGATCTGGTCGGCGCGGAGCCCGGCGTCGGCCAGACACCGGCGGCAGGGCTCGATCGTGCGCTCCAAGAGATCGTCGGTCAGGGACTCGTACTTCTGCCGGGAGAGGACGGTGTTCAAGTGCTTGGGCCCGGAGGCGTCGGCGGAGATGAAGGGCAGCACGATCTCCGTTTGCTGGGCGGTGCTGAGCTCGCACTTGGCCTTCTCCGCCGCCTCCTTGAGGCGCTGGAGGGCCATGCGGTCCTGGTGCAGGTCGATCCCGGTCTCGCGCAGGAACTCGGAGATCAGCCAGTCGATGACGCGCTGATCGAAGTCCTCGCCCCCCAGGAAAGTGTCCCCGCCCGTGGCCCGCACCTGGAACAAGCCCTCCGCCATCTCCAGGATCGAGATGTCGAAGGTCCCCCCCCCCAGGTCGAACACGGCCACGAACTGGCCCTTGGCGTTCTTGAGGCCGTAGGCGAGGGCGGCCGCGGTCGGCTCGTTGATGATGCGCGAGACCTTGAGGCCGGCGATGAGGCCGGCGTCCTTGGTGGCCTGGCGCTGGGGATCGTTGAAGTAGGCGGGAACGGTAATGATGGCTTCTTCGACGGGCTCCCCCAGGTAGTCCTCGGCCGCGGCCTTGAGCTTCTGGAGGACGAAGGAGGAGATCTCGGGGGTGGAGTAGACCTTCTCCTCGATCTGGACGTGCACGTCCCCGTTGGGGGACTCCACCAGCTGATAGGGCAGGAAGCGCCGGGCCTGCTCGACCTCGCCCGAACTGAACTTGCGTCCGATCAGCCGCTTCACCGCGAAGACCGTGTTCTTGGGGTTGGTGAGGGCCTGGCGTTTGGCGATCTGCCCCACCAGACGCTCGCCCTTGGCGGTGAAGCCCACGATGGAGGGAGTGGTCCGCGCTCCTTCCTGGTTCGGGATCACCTGGGGGGCGCCGCCCTCCATGACGGCCACGCAGGAGTTGGTCGTCCCCAGGTCGATACCGATCAGCTTACCCACGCCGAGCCTCTGTTTTGGCCATGCTCACGACTCCCTCAGGAGGACCCGGGGGGTAGGTCCGCCCCGCTAGTGTATCTCGTCCGGCTCCGCCGTATCATCCGTCGTCTCGCCCTTGGCCACCTTGACCAGGGCCGGTCGCAGAAGGCGGTCCTTGAAGGAGTATCCCTTGCGGAAAACCTCCACCACCGTTCCCTCCTCGTAGCCGGGCACCGGCTCGTGCAGGAGGGCCTCGTGGTTCTGGGGGTCGAATTTCTGCCCCACCGGCTCCTGGGCCACGACCCCGTGGCTGTCGAGGAAGCTCAGGAGCTCCCGCTGCGTGAGCTCGACCCCCGTGCGAAGCGCCTCTTCTCCGCCCCCCGCCTTCAAGGCACGCTCGAGGTTGTCGAGGGTGGGAATGAGATCCCGGAAGATGGCGGCCACCGCATCCACGGTGGCCTGCTGCCGGTCTCGCTCCACGCGCTTCCGGTAGTTCTCGAAATCCGCCCTCTTGCGGAGGAGCTGGTCCTGCAGCTCGACCCCCGCCCGCTTCAGGGCCTCGAACTCCTCGCGGCTGGGGGGGACGCCGGCGGGAGCGGGCGCCATCCCGCCCTCCCCGGCCTGCTCGCGGGAGGGGGCCTCGGGCAGGGGCGATTCCCCGGATCCCCGGACCGTCCCCGGCGGGACCAAACTCTCCGGAGGCGAAGTCTCCGGGATGCCCTTCCCCTTCCCCTTGCTCATGACCGCCGCCCCCGCAATACGTTCGAGACCTCGCGGGCCACGTGGTCCACGAGCGAGACCACGTGCGCGTACTCCATGCGGGTGGATCCGAGGACGCCCAGGCCCCAGCCCAGTTCTCCCTCCACCCGGCAGCCGGCCGCGACCAGGGCCACGTCCTTCAGCCCCGGGTCCGTATTCTCGTGGCCGATCAGAATCCTTATCCCGTCTCCAGCAATGCAGGCGTTCAGAATGCGGACGAGACGGCTCTTCTCCTCGAAGGTCTTGAAGAGCGAGCGCATGCGGCCCAAGTCTTCGAACTCGGGCTGGGCGATGATGTTCGAGGTCCCGTCCAGGTAAACGCTGGCCTCCTCGCCCTCGACCGCGAACGCTTGCTCGCCCAGCGCGATCACGTTCTGGAGGAGCGAGTCGTAGAGCGCCTTTTCCTCGCGCATGAGCTCGAGGAGCCGGGCGCGGATGGTGGCCAAGTTCATTCCCGCGAAATGGGCGTTGAGGTAGTTGGCGCAGGCTTGGAGCTCCTCCGGGGCCAGCTTCTCTTCCATCTCTACGACCTTGTTGGTCACGATGCCGGTGGCCGAGACCATCACCACCAGGACCCGGGGGGGAGCGAGGGGGACGAGGTCGATGTGGCGGAAGCTGGTGTTCGCGATGTCGGGGGCGAGGACGAAGCCCACGTTCCGGCTCAGTCGCGAGAGGAGGTGGGAGGCGCTCTCCAGTACCTGGTCGAGCGAGCCCTCGGCGCGCAGCGTGCTCTGGATGGCGGCCGCGTCCCGAGCGGGCAGGGGCTGACGACCCATCAGGCTGTCGACGTAGAAGCGGTAGCCGTCGTCGGTGGGCATCCGCCCCGCGCTGGTGCGGGGGTGGTCGAGGTAACCCAGGGCTTCGAGGTCGGCCATGATGCTGCGCAGGGTGGCGGGGGAGAGGGCCCGGTTGAAAAGGCGCGAGAGACTCTCCGAGCCGACCGGCTCCCCGGTCTCGATATGCAGTTGGATGAGGGAGCGCAGCACTTCCCGGCTGCGGTCGTCGAGGCTGGGCGCGGTCATCTTTTCAATCGATGCTTCACCTGGAATCGGGACCCCCGGATGCTAGGAAATTATACCCGGATGGTGAAGTAGGGCAAGGGGATGGCCCGCGCGGGCGGAGGGGCGGGCGGGATGGGCCGGCGGCTACCGCGGGCGGGCATCAGGCGTCAATCTGCGCCCGCTGGAGGGTCCCGCTGTAGTCGATGTAAATGCTCTTCCACTCTGAGAATACCTCCAAGGCCTGCACGCAGGCCTCGCGGTGGCCGTTGCCCGTGTTCTTGGTGCCGCCGAAGGGCAGATGGGTCTCGGCCCCGATGGTGGGGGCGTTCACGTAGAAGATGCCGGTGTACATCTCGCGCATGGCGGTGAAGGCCTTGTTGATGTCCTGGGTGTAGATGGAGGCGGAGAGCCCGTACTCGACGGAATTGCCGACCGCGATGGCCTCCTCGAGCGAGTCCACGGGGATGACGGACACCACGGGTCCGAAGATCTCCTCGCTGGAAACCCGCATCCGGGGGGAGCAGTCGCCGAACACCGTGGGCTCGTAGAAGTAGCCGCGGTCGTACTCGTCCCCGGACAGGCGGTGGCCGCCGCAGAGCAGCTTGGCCCCCTCCTCCCGACCCACGCCCACGTACCTGTCCACCGTCTTCAGCTGGTTCTCGCTCACGCAAGGCCCCATCTCGGTGCGGGGGTCGAGGCCGTTGCCCACCCGCAGGCTGCGGGCCCGGTCCACGAAGGCCTCCATGAACTCTCGGTAGACGCGCTTGTGGACGGCCACCCGGCTGGCGGCCGTGCAACGCTGTCCGGTGGTCCCGAAGCCGCCCCAGACCGCCCCCTCCACGGCCAGGTCCAGCCGGGCGTCCTCCATCACCATGATGATGTTCTTGCCGCCCATCTCCAGGTGGCAGTGCTTGAAGGCGGGGGCGCAGGCTTCGGAGACCTTCCGCCCCACCCCGGTGGAGCCGGTGAAGGAGACGATGCCCACGTCCTTGTGGGACATGAGCGGGGCGCCCGCTTCGAGGCCCCCGCCCGTGACCATGTTCAGCACTCCGGGAGGGAGCCCGGCCTCCTCGAGGGCCACGACCAGGTTCACGACCGAGAGCGGGGTATCGGTGGCGGGCTTGATCACCACCGTGTTGCCGAGCACGAGGGCGGGCATCATCTTCCAAGAGGGGATGGCCATGGGGAAGTTCCAGGGGGTGATGAGCCCGGCGATGCCCACTGGCATGCGCACCGACATCTGGAACTTGTTGGGGAGCTCGGAGGGGGTGGTCTGTCCGAACTGCCGCCGCCCTTCTCCCGCCATGTAGTACGTCATATCGATGGCTTCCTGCACGTCCCCCCGGGTCTCCGCCAGGACCTTTCCCATCTCCCGCGTCATGTCGCGGGCGAAGTCCTCCTTGCGCCGGACCAGGATCTCGGCGGTCCGGAAGAGGATCTCCCCCCGCTTGGGCGCGGGAAGCGAGCGCCATCCCGGGAAGGCCGCGCGGGCCGCGGCTACCGCCTGTTCCACGTCCTCGGGGCCCGAGTCCGCGAAGGTGCCCACGAGCTCGCGGGTGTCCGCGGGGTTCCGGTTCTCGAAGGTGCGGCCGCTCCGGGCGGGGACCCAGGCCCCCGCGATGTAGTTGCCGTGCTTGGTCTGCATGCTGGCTCCCGAGGGGGAGGTCAGCGGAGAAGAGGGTCCCCTCAGGAAGCGGCGGCCTTCTCGTCCTTGCGCACCACGTCCTTCCGGCCGGACATGTCGCTGTTGCCCTTGAAGGTGGCCCCCTCCGCGATCACCACCCGGGGAGATCGTATGTTGCCGGTGAGGCGCCCGGTGGCCTGGATCTCCACCCGCTGGCTGGCCTGGCAGTCGCCCACGAGCTCGCCGCTCACCACCACGGACTGGGCTTCGACGTTGGCCTTGACCACGCCCCCCGGTCCCACGCGCAGGTCGCGCGAGATGCGGATCTGCCCCTCCACCACGCCCTCCACGAGGATGTCCTCGTCCCCCGTGATCTCCCCCTTCACGGTGGTCTTGGAGCCGATCAGGCAGGTCCCTCCCGGACGTGGAGAGGGAGCAGGGGCGGGAGCGGGGGGCGCGACCCGCGGGGGAGTGAGCGGCTCGACCGGTTTGCCTTCAGGGGGCTTGCCGAAGATTCCCATGATTCCTCCCGACGACGTCCGGAGCTCCGGTCAGTGCGCCCGGCGATGCGTGGAGCGGGCGACGGGAATCGAACCCGCGACACCGAGCTTGGGAAGCTCGTACTCTACCAACTGAGCTACGCCCGCTCGAATCAAGAAACAAGGCCATGATAACCACCCGAAGGTCGGGGGTCAAGGTGCCGGAGCCTAGCTCCGGATGAGGGCCAGGACCTCGTCGCGGCGGCCCTCCATGGCCTCGGGGGAGTCCGCTTCGAGATTCAGGCGCAGCAGGGGCTCGGTGTTGGAGGGCCGGACGTTGAAGTGCCAGTCCGGGTAGTCCACGGAGAGCCCGTCCATCCTCAGGAGCTGGGCGTCGCCGTACCGCTCTTCGATCTTGGCCAGGGCCGCGTCCACGTCCGCCACCCGGGAGTTGATCTCGCCCGAGATGTGATAGCGGGCGCGCAGGGGGGCCAAGACTTGGCTCAGCGGCTTCGCTTCCCGGCCCAAGAGCTCCAGCATCAGGAGGGCGGGGATCATGCCATTGTCCGCATACCAGTTGTCGCGGAAGTAGTAGTGGCCCGAGACCTCGCCCCCGAAGACCCCGTTTTCGTCCCGCATACGCTTCTTGATGAAGGCGTGGCCCACCCGGTTCATGAGGGGCACTCCCCCCGCTGCTCTCACCCGGTCTGCCACCACCCGCGAGGCGCGCACGTCGTACACGATGACCGCCCCCGGCTGCCGGCGGGCAAAGGTCTCTCCCAGGAGGGCGGTCACAAAGTCGCCCGGCACGAAGGCCCCCGTGTCGTCTATGAAGAAGCAGCGGTCGGCATCTCCGTCCCAAGCGATGCCCAGGTCGGCCCCCTCCGTCACCACCCGCTCCATGACGTGGCGGCGGTTCGCCTCCTGCAGGGGGTCGGGGGGATGGTTGGGGAACGTTCCATCCAGCTCGAAGAACAGGCGTACATCCTCCAGGGGAAGGCGGGGGAAGATCGCGCTCGCCCCCACCGCCCCCATGCCGTTGCCGGGGTCGAGCACCACCTTGAGGCGGGGCACCAAGGAGACGTCGATGAAGGACAGGCAGTGTCGCGCGTACTCGCCCCCGATGGAGCGGAAGGCGGTGGTGGGCTCGGAGCCGGGGTGGGGATCCGCGAAGCGCCCGGCCAGGATCGCTTCCTTGATCTCCTTGATCCCGGCGTCGCCGGAGAGGGGGAGCGCCCCCCGGCCCACCATCTTGATCCCATTCCACTCCGGGGGGTTGTGGGAGGCGGTGATCACGGCGCCCCCATCGAGGCCCTTCTCGGCCACGTAGTAGTAGAGCATGTCCGTGCCTACCATCCCGATATCCGTGACCTCGCAGCCCTGGGCGCTCGCCCCCTGGATGAATCCCCGCGCGATCTCCGGGGAGGATACGCGAGCATCCCGCCCCACCGCGATCCCGCGGGCGCCCAGATACTCCACGAAGGCGTGGCCCACGCGGCGCGCGACCTCCCCGTCGAGCTGAGAGGGGTAGAGTCCCCGGATGTCGTAGGCCTTGAAGATGCCGGGCTCGATCATGAGCGACCTCTCAGGCGAGGCGGGAGAAGTCGGAGAGCGTGGAGTCCTCCCCCAGCACCGCCCCCCGCACGGCGGCGCTGCGGCCGATCCGCACCCGCGGGCCCAGGAGCGACCCCTCCACGTGCGCCTCGGGGCCTATGTCCACGCCCGCCCAGGCCACGCTGTCGCGCACCCGGGCCCCAGCCCCGACCCGCACGTCCTTCACGAGGACCACGTCCGGTCCGATCTCGGCCGAGCTCGCGATCCGGCATCCGGAGCCGACGTAGAACGGGCCCTCCAGCCGAACCCCCTCCTCGAGGCGGGCCCCCTCGTGGACCCAGCCCCCCCGCGTCCGGGCCCCGTCCAGCGGGACGGGGAAGCGGCCGGCCAGGATGTCGCGGTGCACCTGCAGGTACTTCTCCGGGGTCCCGATGTCGATCCAGTAGCCGCGGTGGACGTGGGCGCTCACGAGATCACCCCGGGCGAGGAGGGCGGGAAAGAACGCGCGCTCGATGGAGTGGTTGACCGCGGGCGGCATCAACTCCAGGACCCGCGTCTCCAAGATGTAGATGCCGGCGTTGATGGTGTCGGTCGTGATCTCGGAGGGGCCTGGCTTCTCGATGAAGCGCTTCACCCGGCCGGAGGAGTCCGTCTCCACCAGGCCGTAGGCCGCGGGGTTGGGCACGGGGGCGAGCACGAGGGTGGCCGCTGCACCCCGGGCTTGGTGGCCCGCGATCACGGCCGAGAGGTCCACGTCCGTGAGGACATCCCCGTTCAGGACCACGGTGCGGGCATCCAGGAAGGGCTCCGCGTTCTTGACCGCGCCCCCCGTTCCCAGCGGGGTCTCCTCCACCGCGTAGCGGATGCGGACCCCGTGCGCGCGGCCGTCGCCGAAGATGGCCTCGATCCGCTGGGGCTGGTAGGCGAGGGAGAACACCACCTCCCTCACGCCTGCCCGGGCCAGGAGATCGATCTGATAGTGGAGAAAGGGGCGGTCCACGACCGGGACCACGGGCTTGGGAGTCGTGAGGGTCAGGGGGCGGAGTCTTGTTCCCTCGCCTCCGGCCAGGATCACGGCTTTCATGGAGCGTGCATTTCGTTCTGCCGGGTCGAGGATCATAGCACTCCCGGCGGGGAAGCCAAAGCGTCTGTATCTGATTGGAAAAACGAGGGTTCGGCCCGGCCCACGTTTGACAGTCAGAGAGCCAATCGCGTATAGTCGGCTGCTCCGGGCCCGTTCGGGCCTTCCCGACGGAGGTACAGCCTGGCCGACATCGCGGGCGAGTTGAAGCGAAGGATCGAGGCGGGTGAGGCGAGGATCGGCACCCTGGGGCTCGGCTACGTAGGCCTGCCCCTCTCCCTCGAGTTCGCCGCCTCCGGGCTCCAGGTCACGGGCTTCGACCTGGATGCGGAGAAGGTGGACGCCGTCAACCGGGGCGAGTCTTACGTGGGGGACGTGGCCTCCGCGCGCCTGGCCCCCCTCGTGCGCGGGGGCCGGCTCCGGGCCAGCCGCGACTTCGAGGAACTGGCCGGCTGCGACGCGGTGATCATCTGCGTCCCCACCCCTCTCAGCAAGACCAAGGATCCCGACCTCTCGATGGTGGTGGACGCGGCGCGGGCGATCGCGCAGCGGCTGCGCCCGGGCCAGCTGATCGTGCTCGAGAGCACCACCTACCCTGGCACCACCGAGGAGCTGATCCTGCCCATCTTGAACGAGCGGGGACTCACGGTGGGGCAGTCCTTCTTCCTGGCCTTCTCCCCGGAGCGGGTGGATCCCGGAAACGCCCGCTTCAACACCCGTAACACCCCCAAGATCATCGGGGGCATCACCCCCGCCTGCACCCAGGCCGCGCGGGCGCTCTACGCGCGGGCCATCGACACCGTGATCCCGGTCTCCTCGACCCGCACCGCGGAGATGGTGAAGCTGCTCGAGAACACCTTCCGCAGCGTCAACATCGGCCTCGTGAACGAGGTGGCCTTGATGTGCGGCCGCCTGGGCGTGGACGTGTGGGAGGTGATCGACGCCGCGGCCAGCAAGCCCTTCGGCTTCATGCCCTTCTATCCGGGCCCCGGGCTGGGTGGCCACTGCATTCCCATCGACCCCCTGTACCTCTCCTGGAAGCTCAAGACCCTGAACTACCGGGCTCGCTTCATCGAACTGGCGGGGGAGATCAACTCCGAGATGCCGGAGCACGTCTGCTCACGGGTAGCCGATGCCCTCAACCAGCGGGAGCGATCGGTCAAGGGGAGCCGGATCCTGATTCTGGGCGTGGCCTACAAGCGGGACAGCGACGACGTCCGGGAGTCTCCCGCCCTGGACGTCCTGCGCATCCTGGAGAGCCGGGGGGCCCGCGTCAGCTACAATGACCCTCGGGTCCCGGAGCTGCGGTTGAACGAGGTAACCTTCCGCTCCCAGGAGCTCATCCCCGCGGTCCGGGCGGCGGACCTGGTGGTGATCGTGACCGACCACTCGTCCTACCCTTACGCGGAGATCGTGGAGGCCGCGGCCCTGATCGTGGACACCCGCAACGCCACCAAGCCCATCGTGTCGGACAAGATCCTCAAGCTCTGAGGAGCTCCCTCCTTGAACCTCCCCAACGCGCTCACGGTGCTGCGGATCTTCCTGGTTCCCGTCCTGGTGGTCGTGCTCCTGACCCGGGCCGAGGGAGGCCTGTTCCTGGGGGCGGGGATCTTCGGCCTGGCCGTGCTCACGGACTACCTAGACGGCTATTTCGCCCGCCGTCGCAACCAAGTCACGCGCCTGGGGATCCTGCTCGACCCCATCGCGGACAAGCTCCTGACTGCGGCCGCTTTCCTGTCCCTGGTGGAGATGGGCCTCGTCCACGCCTGGATGGTGATGATCATCTTGGGCCGCGAGCTGGCGGTGACCGGCCTCAGGAACGTGGCCGCGGGCCGGGGCGTGCTCATCCCCGCCTCCCCCCTGGGGAAGGGCAAGATGGTCTCCCAAGTGACCGCCATCTTCATGTTGCTCTTGTCCCGACCCTTCCCGGTCCTGGACGTGCCCGCGCAACTCGTGCTGTGGGTGGTGGTGGGGCTGACCGTGCTCTCGGGGGTCGACTATTTCTGGCGCTTCGGGCGGGGGATCCTGAGGGGAAGCCCCGCGCCGCCCGAGCCGGGGCCGCCCTCGTTGCGGCCCACCGCGGAGGCGCGCCTCAAGTGAGGGCGCGCCCTTGTCTCAGCGGAGTTCGACCTCGTCCCCCACGACCATAGCGTCGTTGCTGTAGGTCACCTTGGCCGTGGCGGTCCGATCCCGGACCGCGACCACGGCCAGCTCGCCGAGGATGGCGCGCGGGGTGGGCACATTCGGGTAGACGATGCGATACACGGTGAAGATGTTCCCCGGGGCCACGCCGGCCTCCGTGCCCGCGTCGATGGTGACGAACTGGCCCTCCGCCGCGGTGGCGACGTCCTCGGCGATGTCCACGATGTACTGGTGGAGCTTGCCCGAGGGGGGGGTCGTGCGCGTGGCGGGCGGGCGGGTGAGGATCAGGGGCACGTTAACCTTCTCCTGCGGCTTCAGATAGGAATCCTCGAGGATGTCGTAGCAGGCCTGCTCGATGACGGCGGCGGCGCTCTTTTCCTGGACCACGATCACCCGCGCCCAGCCCCGGGTGTGGATCTTGGTCCCGATGGTCGACCCCGTCACCGGGTGCTTGACGCTGTAGCCGACCTGGTGGATCGTGTAGACCTCACCGGCCTTGAGCCCCGCGTTGCTGCCCTTGTTCAGGTACACGATGTCGTTGGTGGTCTGGGCGATCTTGGCCACGCCCTGTTCGTTGCCGATGATGCGAAGGCTCTCGTCCTCATGGTTCGACACCACGTAGTCCGCGCACTGGAGGGTCATCTCCTCGGTGATGGGCACGAGGACCGGGCCTTGCCCCCGGCCCCCCGCCCCCCCCTTCTCGCCCGCGCCCGCCTTCTCACCCGCGCCTGGCCCCGTCTCTCCTCCCGGCCCCCCCGCCTCCCCTGCCTTCTCGGCCACCAGGGCCACCTTGGGCAGGACCAGGGGGTCGCCGGGATAGATCCAGTGCGCGTCGGTGATGTACTTGTTCTGGTCCCAGATCTGGGGCCAGAGATAGGGGTTGTTGAGGAAGCGCTTGGACAGGTCCCAGAGGGTGTCGTTCTTCTCGACGATGTAGTAGGTCGCCCCTTCCGGGATGCTCGTGGGGTACTTGTTTCTCGACCAATGGGTGACCACGGTCGCGGGGCCGGTCTGCAGCCCGGTGGTGGCCGCCGGCGCCGAGGCCGGTTTGGTCTTGGCCGGGGCGTCCTGGGCGACGGCCGAGCCAAGGACGAGCGTGAATATGGCGAGACCAGAGAAAATTTCCTTAGATCTCACTGCCGACCTCCCGCACGAGTCCGGCCCGTGCCCTGCACTCCACGAGTGCGTAGCCAAAAAAGGTGGATCCCACACCCGGGAATTGGGTGCACGTTAGCAGGAAAAAGGTCCGGCCGTCAAGGGCTTTTTTGAAGATTCTAAAGTGACACTTGAGCTTAT